>CALLMJ010000086.1 GCA_938006875.1 uncultured Bacteroidia bacterium | reverse complement strand
TACAAATCCAAGTATTCCAACAGAGATACTGAATCAAAGGATTACAAAAAATCGTATTCTGACAACAATTCTGGATACAAATCCAAGTATTCCAACAGAGATTCAGAGTCAAAAGAATACAAAAAACCGTATTCTGATAACAATTCTGGATACAAATCCAAGTATTCCAACAGAGATTCAGAGTCAAAAGAATACAAAAAACCGTATTCTGATAACAAATCAGGTTATAAGTCCAAGAATTACAAGCATTCTTATGAAAATCAAGAAAATCAAACCAAAAAATCTCTTTTGGGGGAAGTTCGTTTGAATAGATATATATCAAATTGTGGTATTTGTTCAAGAAGGGAAGCTGATGAATTAATTCAGAATGGAGCTGTAAAAGTGAATGGAAAAGTAGTAACAGAACTTGGAACAAAAGTTACAATAGGTAAAGACGAGGTTAAGGTAAATGGTAAATTAGCAAAGTTGGAACAATTTGTTTATATTTTACTTAATAAGCCCAAAAATTGTATTACAACTTTAGAGGATGAAAAAGGAAGAACAACTGTAATGGACTATATTAAAGATGCAACAGATCAAAGGGTGTATCCAGTAGGTAGACTGGACAGAAATACTACAGGTTTACTCTTGATTACCAATGACGGTGAACTTGCAAAAGTACTTTCTCACCCTTCTTCTGAAATTCCTAAAGTTTATTATGCAAAATTAGATAAACCTATTAAAAATGAAGAAATAGAAAAACTTTTGGAGGGATTAAATCTTGAAGATGGTTTTATTGCTGCTGATCGTGCAGGTTTGGTTGATGGTACTGATGATGAAGTAGGAATAGAAATTCATTCTGGAAGAAATCATATTGTTAAAAGAATGTTTGAAGCTATCGGTTATAAAGTTATAGCGTTAGATAGAGTTACTTACGGCTTTTTAGATAAAAAAGGACTCAAAAGAGGTAAATGGAGATTCTTAACCGAAAAAGAAGTCGCTTTTATGAAAATGAATTATTTAGGTAAAAACTCGTTTAAAAAACAAATTGAAAATTCTCTTCAATTAAAAAAATATCAAACTAAAGAACCCTTAGATTTTGTAGATGAATTTGAAGATTACCAATTTGATGATGAGGAATTAGAAAATATTGATTTTTCAGATTTATTTAATGAAATCAATGAAGATTTTGATGAAAAAGAATGGGCAGAATGCGAAGAAGTTTTTTTGGTAAATGAAGTAGATTTTGATGACCTTTAAAACAAGTTTTATGTTTAGAAAAAAGATATTGCTGATTTATACAGGCGGTACAGTAGGTATGAGACAAGATAAAGATGGAGCATTAAAACCCATTGATTTTGCTAATCTAAAACATGATTTACCAGAAATTGAAAAACTATCTTGTGAAATTCATTTTCATAGTTTTGATGTTCCTATTGATTCTTCTAATATGAGGCCTCAAAATTGGATAGATTTAGCTATTCTTATTGAAAAAAATTATTACCATTTTGATGGTTTTGTTATACTTCATGGTTCAGATACACTAGCCTATACAGCATCAGCGTTGTCTTTTTTATTAGAGCATTTACACAAACCCGTTATTTTAACAGGCGCTCAACTTTCATTAGGTATTTTACGTTCAGATGCAAGAGAAAATATAATTGCTGCCATAGAAATTGCTTCTAATCCCCTATATTCTTTACCTGAGGTTTGTATTTATTTTGGTTCAAAATTGTATAGAGGAAATAGAACCACAAAAATAAGTTCTGAAAGTTTTAATGCTTTTGATTCGCCAAATTACCCTACACTTGTGAATGTGGGTGTCCATATGGATTTTCAATTAAGACATTGGTTAAAAGCAAATATTTCCAATGAATTAAAAGTTCACAAAAGGGTTTGCACAGACGTTGCATTATTCAAGTATTTCCCAGGTGTTCCTTTATACTGGGTTGAATCTGCTCTTTTACACCCTAATATCAAAGGAATAGTTATTGAAACTTTTGGTGCTGGAAATTTACCGAATCATCAAGATTTTTTGAATATTATTGATAAATCTTTACAACAAGGTAAAATTTTGGTCAATATTACTCAATGTTTAAGAGGAAAAGTGATTCAAGGTCGTTATGATACTTCTAAACAATTGTTAAAAATGGGGGTAATCAGTGGGCATGATATGACAACAGAAGCCGCATTAACCAAATTAATGTTTATTCTTGCTCAAGTTGATTCTATTGATGCTGTAAAATTAATCATGCAATCGGATATTCGTGGAGAATTAACTCAACCTTATTGATAGATATATGAAATTTTCATTAATTATAGTTTCAATTTTATTTTTTTGGAGTTGTAAATCTCATAATCAAAACAATCAATCCCATATAAACAACATTAATTATGAGGAACTTGGTGCAAATATCACTGCGCAATCACAAGGTGTAATTTTAGCCAAATTAACCAGTGTAATGAATGAAAATGGTATTGATGGTGCATTAGAATATTGCAATCTTAATGTATCTGATATAATGGATTCTCTTTCAAAGAAACATAAATGTCAAATTCGTAGAACTTCGTTAAAGTTAAGAAATCCTGCAAACTCTCCAAAAAATGATGATGAAGTCATGATTTTACAACAGTTTCATGAAAACTATAAACAATCTCAAAAGCTACAAAGCCGCTTAGTAGAAAGAGACGGTAAACATATTTACTACAAACCTATAGTTTTGATGATGGAAACTTGTTTAAAATGTCATGGAAAGCCTGAAGTTCAAGTTTTACCTTCAACTCTGTCCAAAATACAGAAACTTTATCCTAATGACCAAGCAATCAACTACGAATTAAACGATTTTCGAGGAATGTGGGTAGTGGAATTTGATATGTAACAATTTTCAATCAATAAAAATTTAAGTTTAAGAAAGAATGTAGACTAGCATGGACATTTAAAGCGTGAGGATGTGTAGGGTTAAGCAGTGCCTATGGCTTGCAAAGTATGAGCAGCCAAAGGATTGTGAAATATTGAGTTCCCCGAAATGCCGAAGTTTCATGAAATTAAAAATGCTATTCGTTGAAATCCATTTATTTACTTTAAAAAAATATTAATTTCTTATTTAACACTTGAACCAAAACAGAAAATAATTTATTTTTGTAATAAAAGTGAAATATGGTAAATAAATGGATTTTTCCTTTGAGTAAAAAACTTACTCTTGAAGAGTGGTCAATTATTGAAAAAAATATAAATACTCAGCTTTCTGACTGGAATACCCACGGAAAACCTATAGATTATGAGGTTGAAATTTTATTTCATCAAGTTATTGTTATTGAAGCTTTTACCTCAACTTCTGGCTGTTCTATTGACTTTTTACAAAAGAAAATCAGGGATTTATTAGCTTCTTATCAACTAGAAATTTTAGCTAATCACTATGTTATGTATTTTAATAATAACGAGTTGTTATATTTTGATTTTAGAGATACTGAGAAACAAATCAAAAATCAAATTTTGAATGAAGAAACCCATATTTTAGATACTCAAAAAATATTGGAAGGCAAAGAAAATCCTTTTTCTGTTTTAAGAGATACTTGGCTAGTTAGATATTGTTAGAACATGGAAGAAAATAAAATTAAAGCTTTGATTCAGCTTTTAGATGATTCGGATACAGAAATTTACCAATCAGTTTATAAAGAAATTTTAAAAATTGGGAAAAATTATTATCAATTTTTGCAAAATCAACATAAAGTATGTGAACATGAATTATTAAAAGCTCGTTTAGGCTTCATTTTACAAGAACTTCAAGGGGAATTTATAACAGATAAATTATTAAACTGGAGAAAAGAGGGTGGTGAAAGCCTATTAGAGGGTTGGGCTTTAGTTACTCAATATTTTTATCCATCTATAAACGTCTTAGATTATAAAAAGAAAATTAGTAGTTGGGTACATCAAATTTGGTTAAAAACTCAACCCGGTATGAAAGTTGAACAAAAATTAAAAATCGTAATTCAATTTTTAAAAAATCAAGTAGGATTTAGTTTTCAACCTACTGAAGATTTGTATCTAAACCCTGAGTTTTTGTTTTTAAATGCTGTAATTGATCAAAAAAAAGGGAATACATTTTCTTTATGCCTTTTGTTAAACATTATTTTTCATCAATTGGAAGTCTATACTCATATCGTTTCTTTTAAGGATTATTATGCTATTCGTTATCTTGATCATCAACAACATTATTACATAGATGTATTTAATTCTAATGAAATTTTTAGTGAAAATGATGTAAAATTGTTTTTAATTAAACTCAATTTAGATGTTAATCTTTTGCATTACAAACCCATTTCCAATATTTATTTAATGCTTCATTTGTTAAATTATGCTAAAGTACTTTATAATCAAAATCAAAATCAAGAACAGTATCAAAAGACAGAAGAATTATTACAACATATTGATATTAAATTTACATGATTCCTAATCATATTTTAAATAGTCTAGAAAACTTAAAAAGTATTGGTCAGTTTCGTGAGCTGAAATCTTATGGAAATGGTATAGATTTTTTTTCTAATGATTATTTAGGATTAGGAAAAAATTTTATAAATATTGTTAAGGATGATTTAGCTTTGGGTTCAACAGGTTCACGTTTAATTTCCGGGAATCACTATTATTATGAACAACTTGAAGTTTTTTTGTGTGAATGGTTTGAAAAGTCTGTATTGATTTATGGAAGTGGGTTCACTGCAAATTTAGGTGTATTATCTTGTATTCCAACAAGACATGATACAATTTTGTATGATTCTTTTTGTCATACATCTTTAAAAGATGGTATTAGACTATCATTAGCCAAAAGTTATGCATTTCCTCATAATAACTATGAAAAATTAGAAAATTTAATAAAAAATTCAGTTGGTGATGTTTATGTTGCGGTGGAAAGTGTATATTCTATGGATGGGGATTCGCCAGATACAGAGGTTTTAAAATATTTGGTTCAAAAATATGGAATTTATTTAATTGTAGATGAAGCACATAGTTTTGGTATTTTGGGTGAGAAAGGAAAGGGTTGGATTCATCAAAACCAATTGGAAAATTATACTTTTTTAAGTATTTATCCATTAGGAAAAGCCGCTGGAGCTTATGGAGCTTTTGTGGTTGCAGATGAACCTATTATCCAATATTTAATAAATCATTCTAGGACTTTTATTTATTCTACGGCTTTACCGCCGATTATGGTTTATGGAATTTATCAAAATTTATTAGAACTACAATCCGCTGATATTCAAAGAAATTATCTTTTAGAACTTTCAAAACTATTTAATCATCAATGGATTTATCCTTTAATAATCTCAGGTAATGAAAATTGTAAAAGTTTTGCCAATATTTTACTAAATCATGGTATTTTAGCAAAAGCTATATTAAGTCCAACAGTTCCAAAAAACAAAGAAAGAATTAGAATTGTTTTACATTCTACAAATACCTTAGAGGAAGTTAAATTGCTATCAGATTTAATCAATCAGCAAAAAAATATTTGATTTTCTCAACATTTCGTTTTATATTTACGTATAAAAATTATGAGTTTGTTTCTCAATAAAAAAATTATTAAGCAAATAATAAAGGTAAACCTATTCAAAATACAGAAATATGGATTTTAAATGAAAATCATCAAATTGTACCTATTGGTGGAGTAGGTGAGTTGTGCATTGGTGGAATTGGACTAACTTCTGGATATTGGAATAAAACAGAACTCAATCATACAAAATTTATAAAACATCCCTTTGATAATCAAAAAGTTTTATACAAAACTGGAGATTTAGCTAAATGGTTACCCAATGGAGAATTGGATTACCTAGGTCGTTCTGATGAACAAATTAAATTAAGGGGTTTTCATATTGAAATTCAAGAAATTGAAAATACAATTTTGCAGTTTCTTCCTAACAATTCCTTTAAAATTATTGTTTATCAAAATAATTTGGTTTGTTTCCATTTAGGTAAAATCAACAAAGAAAATATAATCCCAAAATTAAAGTCTGTTTTACCAGATTATATGATTCCAACTCAATGGATAGAACTTGATTTTATTCCACTTACAACCAATGGAAAAGTAGATAAAAATCAATTGATTACATTCATTCTAAAAGAAAATCAATATTGTGTTGATATCCCTAAAACTTGGGTAGAAGAAAAATTAGTAAAAATATGGTCAGAAATTTTATTAATAAAAGAAAGCCAAGTTAGTGTGCAAAAAGACTTTTATGAGTTAGGTGGTAATAGCTTGAATTTGATTAAAATGGCTCATAAAATTTATCAAGAATTAGGCATAAAACTATCTTATAGGCAGATTTTAGAAGCTCAATCTATTGAAGGAATTCGTAAATTAATTACTAATCAAAATCAATCTAATGAATACTGTTTCTATATTTTAAATGAATTTTACGAGAATTTACCAACTTTAATATTAATTCCTCCTACTAACGGTGAAGGGTTGATTTATAAATCTTTTGCTCAATTCTTTAATAAACAAATGAATGTTTATACTTTGGATTTAGAAAGACCTTGGGAAATCCAACAAAATATTGATGTTCAAATGCTTGCTAGTAAATTAGCAAATGAAATTCAACAAAGATTTGCTCAGAATACACTCTTTATTGGTGGATATTCTTTTGGAATTCGCTTAGTATATTATATTTCGTTAAATTTGCATAATCTTGTAAATCAATTAATAAACTTTGACGGAATTATTTATAAAAGCCCTGAGGAAGAAAAATTTTTATTGAATCAATTTATTGAAAAAGAAAAAGCATTAGGTAAAGATTTAATTATTGATGAAGATGCATATCGTTTTGTTAATGATTATTTTTCAGAATCAATTCAAACCCCGATATTACATTTTAAAGGTGACCAAAGTATTGTTCAATTTTTTGATATTCAATTTTTAACTACTGAAAATGTAAAAATTCAATATTTGAGAGGTGAACATGAAAATTTATTTGATGACACGGAAAATTTGAAAGTTATGTCAAAAGAAATACTAAAATTGTTATGATTATAGCTAAACTTTTTGTTTCTGAATGAAACTTTTTATTAATTTTGCCAATATGTAAATTCAATACAATGAAAACGTTTTTTTCTTTATTTTTTCTAATCATTTACTTCTCTGTTGTAAGTCAGGAAGTTAAGCCTGTAATGGAAGGTGGTTTAAAAACAGGTAAACCTTATGTTTCAGAACCAGTTAGACCTACCTTTTTTGACCCTAAAAATACATCATTAGATGAATTTTATTTTAGAATTCAAAGAACACAGAAATTACATCCTTCTTTCAATGAAGTAGAACAGGAAAAGCAATTGAAAACAGAATTAAAAAAGAAATTTTTAGGAAATTCTTATCAGGAAAAGGTAAACAAAACAGAAGCTAATCCCCCTCAAAAGGGTAGAGAATTTATAGGAAATTCCTATGGTGGATATTACCCAAATGATAACACATTAGCTATTTCTAATAGTGGTTACATAGTAAGTGCTATCAATTCACGCATAAATTTTTATAGTACAAATGGAAATCTATTAAACTCCTATTCATTAGCAAATTTTGCTAATAATTCTCAACTTACTTCCTCTCATTATGACCCTGTTTGTTTATATGACCCTGGTTCTAATCGTTTTATTGTGGTGCACTTACATGGTACTATTTCATCAGAATCAAAAGTAATAGTTGCATTTTCTAAATCAGAAAATCCTAATGATGGTTTTTGGATTTATACCTTGAACGGAAATGTCGGCAATAGAGGAAACTGGTTTGATTATCCTAAAATTGGTATCTCATCTAATGATTTATTCATCACAGGAAACCTTTTTAATAATAATGATAACTTTTCTGAGCCTGTTATATTGCAAATTCCAAAATCTTCTGGATATAATGGTAGTAATTTGAATTATACTTATTGGTTGGATATTAAGGATGGTGATAACAACACTCCATTTACTTTGCTTCCTTTATCTGGTGGTTATGGAAATTACGGTCCAGGAATTTATTTGGTTTCTTCAAAATCTAGCAATAGTTCAAAAGTTTTTCTCTATGACATTACTAACGATTACGGGCAAAATCCATCTATTTTAAGCTATACAGTAAATACAACTTCTTATACAGTTGGAGGTAAGGCTTACCAAAAAGGAACTAATAATGTTTTAGATAATGGAGATTGTAGATCTTTGAGTGGTTTTTATGCGAATGGTATTTGCCATTTTGTATTTTGTTCTGATTATGAGAATGGTTTTAATGGAATTAACTACAATCGTTTAAATGTATCCAATAGAACCAATATTTCTTCAAAATTTGGTTTAACTGGTTATGATTATTGTTATCCTTCTGTTGCTCCATTTGGAAATAATTCAACGAGCAAAAGTGTATGTATTGGATTTTTACGTTCAAGCGATAATATTTATCCTGAATGCAGAGCTTTAGCCATTGATGACAATGGTAATTGGTCTAGTTCTATAACCATTAAACAGGGCGAGGATTATGTGGATATTGCTTCAGGAAATGAAGAAAGATGGGGTGATTATACAGGTATTGCTAAAAGATTTAATGCAAGTTCTCCTACCGTTTGGTTTTCAGGTAGTTATGGAAGAAGTACTTTATTAGATTCTAACATCAATGGCACTTGGATTGCTGAATTAATTGCTAGCAATGTTTCTCCAAATGACAAAATTATTCAAAACGATAAAAACTTTACTGTATTCCCTAATCCTGCGAATGAAAAATATTTTCATTTCTCCTTTACTTTACAACAATCTGAAAATCTGCAAATTGTAATTTATGACCTTCAAGGAAAAATGATAAAATCTCTATTTCATGGCTGGTTAAAACCCGGTGAACATCGTCTAACTTTTAATGAAAATGCGTTATCGCCCGGCATATATTTTGTCAAAGTTTTTAATGAAAATCAAATTATTGCAAATGAAAAATTGGTTATTGCTAATTAATTTAGCCTTTATGTTATCTCTTACGAGTTCTTCGTGTAATAAAAAATCACAAAAAACAAAAGATACTTCTACAAAGCAACTTAAAGAGGAAAGAGATACACCACAAAATCAAGAAATTCATGCTCCTAAGAGTGATGATAGAATAGAAATCAATAAGAAAAAACAAGAACAAACAGAAAAAAAATTAAATAACAATAACCTCCCTCCGTCCGAAGAAAAATCTAAATAATTGTTTATGAATATTTTGCTGATTATTTGTATCGGCTTTATTGCTGGAATTTTGAGTGGAGCCATTGGAATTGGTGGTGGTATTGTTTTAGTTCCTGCTCTTGTTTATTGCTTAGGGTACCACCAACAATTAGCTCAAGGTACTACCTTAATGATGTTAGCAATGCCCGTAGTAGGTTTAGCAGTTTATAAATATTACCAATTAGGAAATGTAAATTTTAAAGTATCATTCATTTTAGCTATTGGTTTTATTCTGGGAGGTTATATAGGAGCTTCTATTGCCAATTTAATTCCTGATGTAACACTAAAAAAAGTATTTGGTGTTATTATGATTTTGGTAGCTATAAAAATGATTTTTGGTAAATAAAATGATACACCTTTTTTTTAAAATTTGGTTAAAATCATTATTTTCTAATATTTTACTTTGGGGTATTGGTTTTTCAATTATTCAACCTTTTTTAGATAAATTGATAGGAAGCCCCGTGGAAACTTTACAAAGTTACATCCTTAATGGAATGGGCACAGGGTTTTTGTTTAGTCTATTAGAAAGCTCAATTTCTTATTATTTGGTAAGTAAGTTAATTCTTAAATATAACCTCCAACCTATTGATTTTCAGTTTGGTAAACCTTATCAAAAAACCAAAAACTTATATACTGATATTCCCAAGATACTGCAAAAAATTGAAAATTGGAACAAAAACTCTTATCAAAAATTTATTGTTAAGAAAATAGATGTTCAATCAATAGAAATTCAACGTGGAATGAACATAATACAATTACAATTAGAGTATGGAAAAGTAACTATCAGCTCCAAACATCGTTTTCAATATTTTTATATAGAACAAGGACAAAACATTGAAAATGTTGAACTTTTATATTTAATTTTACAAAATTAATGAATATTTTAAGAAAGATAATTTGGGCGTGCCCCTTTGCTACGCTACGGGTCGGTCCGCTACGGGCTTCGCTTTCGCTTCGGCATTTCGGCAAGCTCAATATATCACAATCCTTTTCTCTTCGCTCAAAGACAGTGCTAAACCCTGCGCATCCCTCACGCTTTTACCTTCAAACTATGTTTGCTTCCTTAATTCTTTCTGTATTTTTATTAAGCTGTAAACAAAATCCCTCTTCCAAAGTTTTTAGAATGAACCTCAATTCTAATCTCAATACTTTAGACCCCGCTTTTGCTAAAGACCAAAATTCTCACTGGATGACCTCCCAAATTTTTAATGGTCTGATTGAACTTGATACGCTTTTAAATCCACAACCCTCAATTGCTAAATCTTGGTCAATTTCTAATGACGGTTTAGTGTATCAATTCATTTTAAGAAATGATGTATATTTTCATGAATCAACTTTTTTCAAAGAAAACACACGAACTGTTAATGCTAATGATATAAAATATTCATTTACAAGAATTTGTAATCCTAAAATATCTTCTCCGGGATTTTGGATTTTTAACGGTAAAATTAAGGGTTTAGAAAACTATTTAAAAGGAAAAAGCATTGATATTGAAGGTTTTAGGGTCATTAATGATACAATTTTTGAAGTTCATTTAATCAAACCTTTTTCTCCATTTTTGTATTTACTGGCTATGCCTTACGGTTTTATTGTCCCAAAAGAAGTTGTAGAAAGTTCCCCTAATTTTAGTCAAAATCCAATTGGAACGGGTGCTTTTGTTTTCAAGAATTGGGATATCGGAAAAAGTTTAATTTTGCATAAAAATTCTAAATACTTTGAAAAAGGATTGCCTAAATTAGAAGCTATTCAAGTAAGAATGCTCCCCTCAAAATTAACTGCTTTTGCAGAATTTAAAAAAGGTAATTTAGACTTTATCAACCATTTAGACCCCATTTTTATTCTTGAAATTTTAGATTCTACCCAAAATTTAAAACCTGAGTATTCGAATTATGCGGTTTTGAAAATGGTTCCTCAACTTTCAACAGAATATTTAGCTTTTCGTTTAGATAAATCGGATAACTTATTTAAAAATAAAGAATTACGAAAAGCCATAAGCTATCTAATTGACCGTAAAGCATTAGTGAAATATTTAATGAATGGTATCGGAAAACCTGCCGAAAATGGCTTTTTGCCTTATGGATTACCCGGTTTCCCAAATCATTTAAATGGTTATAATTATGACCCCGATAAAGCCCTAGAAAGTATAAAAAAAGCAGGATTTAAAGATTTTCAAAGTATTCCAGGATTTACTCTTTATACTAATCCAAATTATCAAAAATTAGCTATGTTTTTGCAATATTCATTGGAAAAACATGGACTAAAATGTAAAATAGAATTATTAGAACCTTCTACGTTAAGAAAAGAAATAGCAGAAGGTAAAATTAATTTTTGGCGTGCTAGTTGGATGGCTGATTATCCTGACCCAGAAAACTACTTTTCTTTATGGTATTCCCCTTATT
>CALLMJ010000085.1 GCA_938006875.1 uncultured Bacteroidia bacterium | reverse complement strand
TGTCTTTTTCATTTTTGTCTTGTTATTGTTGTTGTTGTTTTCGGTATCGTCCTAAATAGCACCTAACTTACTTATATATCTCATAAAATCATCCTAATATTCCCCAAAAATGGAAGATAGGTCTGTTTTTTTTCGTCTTATTTTAACATAACAAATTTAAAAGAAATTTTACAAATCATCAAAAGGACTGTTATTTTTTGAAGACTTTTTTCTGTTACATGGGTATAAATTTCAGTTGTTTTTGAACTTTTATGACCTAATAATTCCTGTATATATCGTAAATCGGTACCGGATTCTAATAAGTGAGTAGCGTATGAATGTCTTAGCCAATGCAATGTAGCCGGTTTATTTATTTTTGTTTTTTGCAACACGTTTTTTAAAACACTTTGTAAGCTTTTTTCGCTATACTGTTCCGATGCTTTTTGCCCTTCAAACAACCATATTTGAGGTCGGTAAGCCCATTTAGCATTGGCAAAGGTTTTTACAATGCTGTTTAATTCTTCATTCATAGCAAAGTAAAGCCCCAAACGATGGGTGTTTTGATAATTTATAGGTTTTATTTCAATAGTTTTTAGTACACGCATGTTATTTGATTAAACCAAACTTTGTTTATATTTGTGCTACAAATATATTGAATTTATTTTTACATATCCAAATTTTTTGAAAAAAATTATTTCTCAAAGTTTGATTTTCAGATGTCTGTTTTTTCGGAGCACTATCGTTCTCATGGGTTGCTTAGAACGTTTTGGGGCTTGGCGCAGAGTTTAACGAGTTAAACATTGTAATTGCTTGTTCAATTTGCCAACTACGATTTTCAATTACTTGACATTTCTCCCAAAATATTTTCGCAATCAGGACATTTTGTTTAAACTCATCTTCAGCTTTATACAAAATCGCCATCATTTTATTTCTGTTGGCTTTAAGTTCTGCTTTTAATCCTTCCTGACCCTAATCCTTCAGAAAAAAAATTAGCTATGATATGATAAACAACATGGCTTTCAATTTTTTATGTAGGTAAACGAATTTTATATTTTAGCAAAGAAACCTGCTTTACCGTATAGGATGTCTAAATAACTTGTGATTGGAGCAGGCATAATACCAATAATCAAAATGATAGCAGCTAAAACGATAATGGGTAATAAAATGCTATTTTGGATTTGTAAGGATTTAGGTTCTGTACCATCGGAAGGTTTTTCAAAAAACATAGTTACTAGAACTCTCAAATAATAATAAGCACCTACAACACTCGTTAATATGCCCACCACAGCATGAGCAACAAAGCCTCCTTTTACTGCGGCTAAAAATACAAAGTATTTACCAATAAATCCTGCTAATGGAGGGAAGCCTGCTAATGAAAACATTAAAATGGACATGACTATACCAAAAGATATATTTTTTACACCAAGACCTTTCCAATTTTCGTAATTTAAATCTTCTTCAGAATTTTCAATAGAGGAAATTAAAGCAAATGCAGCAACGGTCATAAATGTGTAAATAAGCATATAAAAAATAGCGGCTTTATATCCTTCGGGGCCACCAGCAACTCCTAATAACATGTAACCCGTGTGGGAAATACTAGAATAAGCTAAAAGTCGTTTGATATTTCTTTGTTGAGCTGCAACTATATTTCCGTAAATCATGGAAATAACTGCTAAAAAAGCTATTAATTGAGATAATTTATCACCAGTTTGAGGTAATAAACTACTTAAAATAAATCCAAATGCGATTACAGAAGCCATTTTGGAACCCGTTGCCATGAAACCCACTAATGGTGTAGGGGCACCCGAATATACATCTGGTGTCCAAACATGGAAAGGAAATGCACTGAGTTTAAATAAAAATCCAATAGCTATTAAAACTAATGCAGGATAAAATAACATAGGAAATTTATCTTTGATTAAGTTGGGGTCAATAGTTGAAATACGGTCCAACATGGTAGTTCCTGTCATACCATATATTAAAGAAATCCCAAACAATAAAAATGCAGAAGCAAAAGCTCCTAATAAAAAGTATTTTAAACCTGCTTCATTAGAACGTAAATCTTTTTTGAAACTTCCCGCTAAAACATATAAAGAAACTGACATAATTTCAAGACCAATAAAAGTCATGATTAGGTCATTTGCAGTGGCTAATAGGTTCATTCCAATTAAGGAAAAAATTATTAAAGCAAAAATTTCACCTTGTAAATGAGATTGATTTTGTTTTTTTAAATATTCGGTGATAAATGGTATAGAAAGAATTCCAGAAATACACAAAAATATATGGATTAATCCAGCTAAACCGCCTGCATAAATTACATTATAAAATGATAAACGCATTTCTTCAGGTGCTACTAATCCGGGAATAGCTAAAACCATAGATACCAAAATGCCCACAATAGTTACTAATGATGTAATTTTATCGTTTTTAAATGCATCTAATAGCATGACTAATAAACCAAAGCCTACTAAGGATAATACGGGCAGTGCATCTATTAAAAATTGACTGTTAAACTCCATAATGATTGATATTCTATTTCCAATTAAAAAGCGAAATTATAATATGTTTTTTGTATTGCAAAATTATATCTAAAAAAATTTTCAACGAAACTATAAGTTTTATTTTTGTAAGCTTAATCATTAGTATTAAAATCAAAATACCCAAGTGAATGGCTAAGCCCACTTCGGCAAGCACAGTGTAAACGCATCAGCCCGACCCGAATGCGAAGCATGAGAGGTACGCCCAAAATAATTTTTAGTAAAATTTATTTTCGTTTCCTAATTTTGTAGTTATGTATAAAATACAAAATAAAAAAGTTAGCTTTTTGTGGATTCCTGATGCTCCTTATAAAAAAACTTGGGACTACCAAGAAAGTTTACTTCAATCTATTGTTAATATAAAAATTCAAAATCGTGATAATGGTACAGAAGTTCCTACGCCTAATTATTTAATTTTTTGTGAACATAATCATGTTTATACATTAGGAAAAAGTGGTGATTTCCAAAATTTGTTACTTTCAAAAGAGCAGTGCCAAGAAAAAGGAATTGAATATTACCCAATTAATAGAGGAGGCGATATTACTTACCATGGTAAAGGTCAATTGGTGGCTTATCCAATTTTTGATTTAGAAAATTTTAAAACCGATTTGAATATTTATTTAAGGAATATTGAGGAAGTCATTATTCAAACCATTGCTTATTACGGAATTGAAGGTCATAGAATTAAAGGTTTAACAGGAGTTTGGGTAGATATTGAAAAAAATCCGCGTAAAATTGCGGCTATTGGGATTCGTTGTTCTCGATGGGTAAGTATGCACGGATTAGCATTAAATGTAAATACCGATTTAGCTTATTTTCAAAATATTATTCCTTGTGGAATTTCGGATAAAGGTGTTACTTCAATAGAAAAAGAACTGGGTAAAACTGTGAATTTTCATGAAGTCATTCCAATCTTGAAACAAAAGTTTGCAGAAATATTTGATTTAGAATATGTTCAAGAACCTTTTCCAATAGTTTACTGATATGAAAAAACCTTACGTTTCTGCTGGAAGAATCAATTTAATTGGTGAACATTTGGATTACAATGGAGGTTGGGTATTACCCACTACTATTGATTTAGGAATTACTCTTTGGGTTAAAAATCATTCTGATCATTTTGTTTTTTATTCTGATAAACATGAACCTTTTGGTTGTTCTATCTTTGAAGATTTTCCGAATGAACAGGGTTGGTTTCAATACCCTTTGAGTGTGATTCGCTATTTAAAATTGCAAAAAATTGATATTCCTCAAGGTTTTGAATTAAATTATCATTCTAATTTACCGGAGGGTTCGGGCTTGTCTTCTTCTGCTGCTATTTTGGTGGTAACGTTAAAAGCATTTAATGAAATTTTAAATTTGAATTGGTCTTCTTTGGATATTGCTTTAATAGCTCAAAAAATTGAAAATCAATATATTGGTGTGAATTGTGGGATTATGGATAGTTATGTGATTGCTCATAATGAATGGGATTATGCGTTGTTAATAGATTGCCAAAAACTTAAACATGAAAAAATCCCTTTTTCTATTGGTGAAAAATACAAAATTTTGATTTTAGATACTCAATTGCCACGTAGTCTTAAACATTCTGCTTATAATCAACGGAGAAGTTCTTGTGAACAAGCTTTACAAATTATTCAAAAACATAGAAATATACAAAATTTAGCAGAAGCTCATATTTCTGATTTAGACTTTTTTACTAATATTGAACTAGTTCAAAGAGCAAGACATGTAATTACGGAACAAGAACGTGTAAAAAAATCAGTAGAATCATTGAAAAATAAAGATTTTATAAGTTTTGGAAAATTGATGAACGCTTCTCATGAGTCTTTAAAAAAAGATTATGAAGTTTCTTGTGAACAATTAGACTTTTTGGTAGAAAATATTCAAAAGCAAAAGGGTTGTTTAGGGGCAAGAATGACAGGAGCCGGTTTTGGGGGTTGTGCTATCGCTTTAATTGATGATAATTTTGATATGGATTACCTTTCGCAATTGGAACGTTTATATTATAAAAACTTTTCTATTCAACCCAAAATTTTTATCGGTAAAGAAAGATGCTTTTCTTAGATGATTTAAAACGTGAAGTTTATTTAGAAAATACTCCACAACGAGTGGTTTGTTTATGTCCTTCTATTACAGAAACTTTAGTGGAAATGGGGGCTAATGTAGTGGGTAGAACCAAATTTTGTATTCATCCAAAGGAAAAAATCAAAAATATAGCTATTGTAGGTGGAACTAAACAAGTTCATTATGACAAAATTGATTCTTTAAAACCAGACTTAATTTTTTGCGAAAAAGAAGAAAATACTCCTGAAATGGTTCAAGTTTTAGCAAAGAAATACCCTGTATATGTAGTGAATGTAGAAAGTTGGAAAGATGGTATTCAAATGATAAAAAATTTGGGTCTTATATTGAATAAAACTCAGGTTACTAATGAATGGTTAACTACAATTCCTGAACAATTAAATCCTATTGTTTCTCAAAAAAAAGCAGTTTATTTGATTTGGTATCAACCTATTATGACTGTCGGAAAAACTACTTACATCAACGATGTTTTAAATCAATTGGGTTTCATCAATCCTTTTGAAAATCATTCAGTACGTTATCCCAATATCACATTGGAAGAAATTCAAGTTGTAAAACCCGATTATTTATTTTTATCTTCTGAACCTTTTCCGTTCAAAAATAGTCATATTCAAGAATTTCAAGAAGTTTTAAAAGATACGAAAGTTATGTTAGTAGATGGAGAAATGTTTAGTTGGTATGGAATCAGAATGAAAGAATCGATAAAATATTTTGAAAAAATGAAAAATATTTGAGTGCACTAGCAAGAAATAAAAGTATCAAAGCAAAATCAATTATCCTAAATTACTTTTTATCCATTGGATGCCTTTTGTGATAAACAAAAAGCTAAAAGCCCCAAAACTATCAATCAAAACATCTTTCCAGTCCGCTGACCTGCCGGGAACAAAGTACTGATGAAATTCATCGGAAATTGCATAGAAAAAACTCATAAAAAAAGCAAATAAAAATGGATTTTTGTTGTAATTTTTATAGAGACCGTAAAAAAAAGTTAAACTTAAAGTACCAAAAATCATAAAATGAGCAGTCTTTCTAACCCAAAATACAGCATTTTGTCCCAAAATTTGAAATAAATCTATTCCTAAATAAGCAAATAAAGCTATTACCCTGCTATGTTGCAAATAAGATTCATCACTGGGCATAGCAGAAAAAAAATAAATGAACACCATTACAATAATAGAAGGTAAAAAATATTTCATGAACTAATTACCTGTGTTAATTTTCCCGGAAATGATACCGAGAATTAATCCAAAATGTACTGAAGGGTAGATATTAAAATGCTTTTCAAAAAGGGGTTGAGTATAAATAGTGGCTTGTTCTTCTGAATCAAATTTTTTGGAAAATAAGGTTTTATTCTGAAGTTGAAATCGTAATCCTAATCCACCGTAAATTTCGTACATCCAACCGGATTCACGGAAAGCATTAAAATGGTAGTAACGCTTGCCAGTTAAAAATTTTATTCCTGTTTGGTATTGGTCTAAACTTTGGTTTGCGTAATAATTTTTTTCTTTGAGTTTAAATTTTTGATAAATCACTACATCATTATAAAATTGATACCTTGCATAAATTTGTAAAGCTAAAAAATAATCTACCTTGGGTTTACGAGTTTTAGAAAAATGTTTCCAAGTATAACCTCCAATAAATCCTGAAGAATAAGGTATTAATGCTGTAATTTTATCGTAATCAATTGGATAAAAAAAGTTAAAACTGGATTTGTTTTGATAGAAAGCATATAATCTATAACCTAATAAAAATTCTGAAGCATTACGATTGGAATAACCTTGCTCATAACTCAATAAAATTTCTCTTGTTAATAGTTGAGAGATATTGATTTTAAAGGAATGATGAGGTTTTATGGAAAAAACTTGGCTAAAAATCATGGTAGGACATGCTATAAAATAGCAAAAACCAATTAAAATTCCTGTTTTAGTCAATAATTTTATCATTTCCAACGAATAGACTGAATTAAATGCTTTACATCTTTTTTGAAATAGTCAATAACGGGTTTTAAGGAATCATTTTTTAAAGCAGTTTCAAAATAAAAGGAACACATGACAGCATGTTGGGTAGAATCGGAAAAGAAAAATTGTGCAGATGTAGGAACTTCTCCGTATATTTCAAAGAAGGTACCAATACCATTTTTAGAGTAAATGGGAGTTTCTACAATTTCTGATGCTTTTTGAGAATGTTTGTAAATCAATTTTCTATAATCTTCATAGGCATTTGAATAAGTAACTTTTTGATTTAAAGGTTTGTAGGTAAGATGGAACTTACATTGATATTGTGGAATATCAATATCCACCCAACAGGAATCAATTCTTTTATCCCCTATGTTTCCTATTTTAGGATATTCAAATGTAAAAGGGCATTGAGTGCTACTAAAAGTTTGGTATTCATGCTCAGGAAACAAAATTCTAGGGTAACCAGGAAGCTTAGGGTTAGGAATTTCATCACAAGATGATAAAAATATCAATATGCACAAAAAAATACTAGGAATGATTAGGAATTTCATTGTTATGAATTTCATGAACTTTCAAAATTACACTTTCTACCACAAATTCAGAAGCATTTTCTACCACAAATTCATAATTTTTAAAAGTTATAGAATCATTTTTTTGTGGAAATCTACCTAAAACTTCTGATAATAAACCACTTACAGTTTCTGAATCACCCTGAACTTCTTCAAAAAGATTATCTTCTAATTCTAAATTTTTGCATAAATCAATAATAGTTAATTTTCCATCTAACCAAAATGTCTGTTTATCAATAGGTTTAAATAGAATTTCTTCTTCATCATGTTCATCAGCAATCTCACCAAAAATTTCTTCTAAAATATCTTCTAAGGATACCAAACCCGATGTTCCACCAAATTCATCTACAACAATAGCAATATGAAGCCTTCTTTTTTGAAATTCGGTGAGTAATTTATTAATTTTCATATTTTCGGGCACAAAAAATGCAGGGCGTATTTTAGATTTCCATTCAGATAGATTTTCAGATTTTATCAAAGGTAAAACATCTTTTACATATAAAATTCCGACGATGTGGTCAGAGTCAACCTCAAAAACTGGTAATCTGGAATATCCATATTCATTAATTTTTTGTAGAACTATTTCAGGAGTATCACTTTTATTGATACATTTCATATCCACTCTTGCAGTCATTACAGCTTTTACTAGTATGTTCCTAAAATTGACAAGTCCTTTTAGAATTTCTTTTTCTTCTTTCGGGGCAAAATCATCAGAAGTGAGTTCAATAGCGTGTTTAAGTTCCTCCATTGAGGCTTCAATATTTTGTTGCTCTGTTTTTTTGTCTTTTATAAGGTAAGAAATAGAACTTAATAAAGAACTGAAAGGATAAAACAAATAGTAAAATCCTTCCATAAAAATCGTAAAATTTTTTAAAAAGAACTTTTTATTAGCAGAAGCAAAAACTTTGGGGGTAATTTCAGCAAAAATTAATAAAAAGGAAGTAATAAGAAAAATATCTAAAATAGAAAGAACCCAGCTACTCAATTGAAACCACTCCCCTAAATTTTTTAATAAATCATGAGAAAATAAGACAATACCAATATTAACAAAGTTAATACCTATGAGAATGGTAGCCAAAAATTCATGAGAATAATTGAGATGTTTAAATATAATTTTTTGATTAATAGAAGGGTTTAGTTTCATTTCTTCAATTTCATCTCTTTGCAATGCAAAAAATGATGTTTCATAAGCAGAAAAAATAGCAGAAAGAATAGACAAAACTATTAAACACAATAAACTAAGCCAAGAGGCAGAAATAAACTCTTGAAAGTTTGTAATAATTAAAAATGGTAAAGTGTAACTATACGGGTCAGGTTCCAAATTGTTTTTTTACAAATACAAAAATAGTAACTAATTATGGTTTTCAACCAAAATACTAAATTTTTTTTCCACTAATGTTGAAAACTAAACTTCATGTAAAACAGAAAAATCAGGTTGATAACTATTGTAATAACCAGATTTCATTTTTTCTGAGGCTATTGTGAATATATCCAAAGTAATTTTGACATCTTCCATAGTATGAGAAGCAGTTGGAATGATACGTAAAATAATTTTACCTTTTTCTATCACTGGATATGTAACAATAGAAACAAATAGATTGTAATTTTCACGCAAATCTACTCCCAAATTATAAGCTTCAATAGGGTTCCCACTCATGTAAACAGGAGTAACCGGCGTATCCGTATAACCTAATTCAAAACCTCTTTCTCTTAAACCTCCTTGAACCGCATGAACAACATTCCATAAATGTTCTCTATATTCAGGGTGTTTTCTAATCAATTCTAAACGTTTTAATGCACCTATAGTCAAAGCAAGTGGTAAGGATTTTGCGTAAATTTGAGAACGAAGGTTATACTTCATAAATTTAATAATTTTTTTATCTGCACAAACAAAACTTCCTATCATTGCCATAGATTTAGCAAATGTTGCAAAATATATATCTACTTCATTCACAACATTATAATGTTCATGAGTACCTGCACCTGTTCTACCCATAATACCAAAACCATGAGCATCATCAATCATTAAACGGAACTGGTATTTCTTTTTGAGTTCAGCAATTAAATCCAATCGACCAGTATCACCTTTCATTCCAAAAACTCCTTCTGTTATAACTAAGATGCCTCCTCCGGTTTGTTCTACTATTTTTTGTGCTTTTTGAAGACGGTCTTCTAATTGTGCCATATCATTATGGGCATACATAAAACGTTTCGCTAAACTCAAAGACATACCATCAATAATACATGCATGGCAAAGTTGGTCATAAACAATGACATCTCTACGGTCTGTAATTGCTTGAATAATAGAGACACAAGCCTGATAACCAAAATTCATTAAATAAGCATCTTCTTTTTGGCAATACTCAGCAACCTCTTTTTCAAATTGTTCATGGAATTTTGTATTACCTGTAAGCATGCGTGAACCCATCGGATAAGCAAAACCATATTGTGCTGCTGCTTCAGCATCTACTTTTCTTACTTCTGGGTGGTTCGCTAAGCCTAAATAGTTATTTAATGACCAATTTAAACATTCCTTTCCTTTAAACCTCATTCTTGGACCAATTTCACCTTCTAATATAGGAAATGAAAAATAATGATAGGTCATATCAGCGTATTGACCTAAATCCGTTTGCATCAGTCTGTCTATTTTTTCAAAGATATCCAAGTCTATAAAATTTTTTGCAAAATTAATGTATTCTCGAAAATTTTGTTCAAGAGTTAAGAAATTTTGTTTTAAAATTGATTTTAACTTTTTAGAATTTTGTTCTTTTTGAATTGTGAATTTATTTAAAATAGGTTGCTTTTGTCCCTTAATAAAAAATTTTGATTTTTTTTGAGAGCTATAATTTTTGTTTGTTAAAAAGCGTTTGAGATAGCACTCCAACCCTTAGCTTTTGTGTTGAATATTAAAATTATTATTATGTTCTTCCTAGTCTTGTGTATAAAAATTTTGTATAATCCAATAATAATCACTACTTTTGCAGACTATTTTTAAAATGGCATTTTTTGAGGTATTTCACTCCAAAATTCATCGTGCAACCGTAACAGAAGCAGACTTGAATTATAAGGGTAGCGTAACTATAGATAAAGCTTTATTAAAAGCAGCGGGTATGTTTCCACACATGAGGGTTCAAGTATTGAATATTTCTACTGGTGCAAGAGTTGAAACTTATGTAATTGAGGGTAGAGAAAATAGTGGAGTTATCTGCTTAAATGGAGCTGCTGCTCGGCATTTTCATCCAGGAGATTTGGTAATAATTATTGCTTACACTTTTTTAACTCCTAATGAAATAGAAGGATTTACTTCAAAAACAGTTTTAGTAGATGAAAATAATCAGATTACCCAAGTAGTTGAGCAAACTATTCAAGGTTATTTTCATTAACTTTTGTTTATTGATTTTGAAATCATTATTTTTGCGAACTAAAAAAATTTGAAATAGGAATATAGAGATGGCATCAGATAAAGAACAATTAAAGGGAGAAAAAAATCTTCAAGAAATTGAAAATCCAGAATTACAAGAACAACAAACCATTATTTCCAAAATTCGTGAAAGACAAGGACTACTTATCACGTTTCTAGGATTAGCTCTTTTTGGTTTTATTGTTTCTAGCGCGGTATCAAGTTTAGATATTTTCTTTGACCGATCAGTAAATGTAGGTGAAGTATTGGGAAAAAAAATTGCTTATGAAGAACTAAACAAAAAATATCAAGAATATTTGAATAATCAAGCTCAAAATGGGCCCGTTGATGACCAAACTCGTGATATGGTCTTAATGCAGGCTTGGGAAACGGTTTTAATGGATAGAATTTATGCAAATCAAACTGAAACATTAGGAATTAGCGTTTCAGGAGAAGAAATTTATAATATGTTTGTTGGAGATAATCCCAATCCTATTGTTCAACAACTTTTTACGAATTATGGTCAAAAACCTTGGGACATAAATGAAGTAAAAAAAACACTAGATGCTGCAAAAACCAATCCGCAAATTGAAAATTTTTTAAGAAATCTTGAAGATTATTTACAAAGAACTAGACTTCAAGAAAAATTTAATAATATGTTTACTTCCTCTGCTTTTGTCTCTAAAGCTGAAGCAAAAAGAAAGTTTATTGAAGAAAATACAAAATTTAATATTGAGTACTTGGCTGTCAATTTTGCAACAGTTTCTGATTCTCAAGTTGTGGTTACCGATAGTGATTATTCCAATTATTATAATGAAAATAAAGAACAGTTTAAACAACCCTATCCAGAAGCTGTTATTAAATATGTAATGTTTCCTAAATACCCTTCTGCAAAAGATTCTGCTTATGTGTATAATGAAATGCTAAGAGCAAAAGAGGAGTGGTCAAAAGATGTTAAAGATGATTCTTCTTATGCAGCATCAAAATCTGATTTGCCCATTGATAATAATTTTAGAAGTGTTGGTCAATTAGATTTTACTACAAAAACTTATATTACAAACGCAAAAAAAGATAGTGTGATTGGTCCTTACTTAGATGGTACACATTATAAAATTATCAAATTAGTAGAAACGAAAACAGATACTATGCCAGCATACAAAATCAAGCATATTTTTATTGGTTTCAAAGGGGATACTTTGGAGGCTCAGAAAAAGGCAAACGAAATCAAATTAAAAGTTAATAAAGATAATTTTCCCATGTTAGCGGCTGAGAATTCTGAAGATCAACAAACCAAATTTATGAGTGGTGAACTAGGTTGGATTACAAGAGGTCAATTTGGATCAGATTTTGATAAAGCATTAAAAAATGTTCCTGTCGGAACCATTGTGGGTCCCATTAAATCTAATCAAGGATTTCATATTGTAGAAGTAGTTGAAAAAGATAGCCGTTTAATGCGTGTATTAGTGATTGCAAAAGAGATATTTGCAAGTACAGAAACAGAAAAACAAATTGAAAGACAAGCATTAGAATTTGCTGCTGCTGCTATTAATTCTGAAAATTTTGAAAAAATTGCTGTTCAGAAAGGTTTAGACATGCGTATTTCTCAACCATTAAACCCAAATACTCAACAAATTCCTGGTTTGCAAGGAGGTAAAGATATTTCTCGTTGGGCTTTAACTGGTAAAAAAGGCGATTTATCTGGAGTTAAAGTTACAGAAAATGCCTATGTCGTAGCGTATATCAAAGAAAAATCCGAAGAAGGATATAAGCCTCTTTCTGAAATTAAAGAGCAAATTAAACCTCGTGTAATTAATCAAGTAAAATCTAAGGTTATTTTACAAAAAATGCAAGGTTTTTCTGGCTCTGACCTTGAGGCTCTGAAAAATAAATATGGAACAGGGGCATTTGTGTCTAAAGCTGATGAAATATCCATAAATAATCCTATTATCCCTGGCATTGGTAATGACCCTATTGTTTTAGGTAAAATTATCGGTATGAAAGAAAATACAGTTACCAGTAAACCTATTGTAGGACTAACCGGTGTTTATATGATTAAAGTAACAAAAGTTGAATTTCCACAAAACGTTGATGATGCAACTATTAAAAATCAACAAACTACATTACTAAATACCCGTAAAAACCAATTAATGAGTAAAATTAATCCTGCCTTAAAGGATTATGGTAAAGTGAAAGATTTTAGATATAAATATCAATTTTAATCAAGACTTTTTCGTATTATCAGTTTAAACGGCAATCTTGTATTGCCGTTTTTTATTTTAGATATACTCAAAAATGATAAAATTCCTACCAGTTTTATTAATTTTGATGTTTTCTAATCTTTATAGGAGACCGTTGCAAAACACGGGAAAAATTTTTATAGGTTATTTTTTTGATTAAATCAGGCATTTTGGAACGATATATTTTCATAAACGATTATATAAAAAATCAACTGAATTTTTAGGAATTAAAACTTTGAGAAATTTCGTTTTTTTTTAATTTAATGCATGCTCAATATCCTGAATTATATCTTGAATATTTTCTAATCCAACGGATACTCTAACTAAACCTTCCGTAATACCCACTGCTAAACGTTCTTCGGGAGTTAATTTACTATGAGTAGTGCTTGCTGGATGCGTAATAATTGTTCTTGTATCCCCTAAATTTGCTGATAATGAACACATTTTAATTTTATTTAAAAAATTTCTTCCTGCTTCTAAACCGCCATGAATTTCAAAACTTACAATTCCACCGCCCAATTTCATCTGCTTTTTTGCTATTGAATACTGTGGATGGGATTTTAAAAAAGGATATTTTACTTTTAGTACCTGCTTATGATTTTCTATATATTGAGCAAGTTTCAGTGCATTATCAGAGTGTTTTTCCATTCTTATTGCTAAAGTTTCTAAACTTTTTGATAAAACCCAAGCATTAAAAGGAGATAATGCAGGACCTGTGTTTCTTGCAAACAAATAAATTTCTCTGATTAATTCTTTTTTTCCTACGGTAATTCCACCTAAAACTCTTCCTTGACCATCAATAAATTTAGTTGCAGAGTGAATTACCAAATCAGCACCCCAAACAATAGGTTGTTGTATATAAGGAGTAGCAAAACAATTATCAATGATTAACAATAAATTATGTTTTTTTGCAATTTGTGATAAAAACTCTAAATCAATAATATCCACGCCGGGATTGGTGGGAGTTTCTGCGTAAAGAATTTTAGTATTAGGCAGAATTAAAGACTCAATATTCTGTGGGAAATTAATATCAAAATAAGAAGTTTGAATATTCCATTTGGGAAAATATTTAGTAAAGAGGGTATGAGTAGAACCAAAAACACTACTAGCAGAAACGATATGGTCACCTGCATTTAAAAAAGTAGCAAAAGTTGAAAAAATTGCAGCCATTCCCGTAGCAAATGCAAATCCCGATTCTGCCTTTTCCATTTTACAAACTTTATCAATAAACTCTAAATTATTGGGATTAGAAAAACGAGTATAAATGTTTCTGTCTTTCTCTTCAGCAAATGATGCACGCATATCTTCGGCATCCTCAAAAACAAAACTAGATGTAAGAAACAAAGGAACAGAATGTTCTAAATATTGAGTTCTTTCAATTTGGTTACGAATTGCTAAAGTTTCAAAATTTTCAAATTCTTCAATCATAACTTAATATTGTTTAAAATTACTTGGTAATCAATTTTTGCTGATTTTTCTAACATTTTTGATACTGAGCAGTATTCTTGAAAGGATAGTTCAGCGGCTCTTAATGCTTTTTCTGATGAGATTTCTCCTTCCATATAAATTTGTATAATAATATGATGAAAGGGATTGGCTTTACCTACTTTTTCCCTTAATCCCTCAACTTCAACAAAATAATTGGTTGGATTGAGTTTTTGTTTTTTTAGAATATGTAAAATATCAATAGAAAAACATCCTGCTAAACCCATTAAAATGGTTTCCATAGGTCTTATCCCCATATTATCTCCTCCAATTTCAGGATTAGCATCCATTCTCATGCTATGCTTACTTTCATTAGTAGCCTCCATTAAAAAATTTTCATTAATTCTTTCTAAACGGATTTTCATTTTATTCCCATTTTGTATGCAAATCTAATTCAATAAAAATATGTTTGCGAAACTTGTTAAGCCATTTGCGGAATTTCAATAATCTATATAGAAAATGCTCTTTAAGCGATGAATATATCTATTAATTACTTAAACATCATTGGGTAATCCACGTCTAATTTGCCTTGCAAGATTTTATTTAATTTATTGCGAATGAGTTGTTTACGAAAAGGTGAAATATGTTCAATAAATAAAATTCCTTCAATATGGTCATATTCATGTTGAATGATACGAGCTTTTAGTCCATCGTATTCTTCCATTTTTTCATTCCAAAACTCATCAAAATAATGAATTTTTAATTTCGCAGGTCTTTGAACAACTTCGCGAATATACGGAATACTTAAACAACCTTCCTCAAAGCCCCATTTTTCACCGTTTTCTTCCAAAATTATAGGATTGATAAAAACTTTTTTGAAACCCTCCATATTTTCTATGGAGCCATCAGGTTGAGGGTCTGGTTTCATAGCTTGCCCATCCACAATAAATAAACGTATGGACAATCCAATTTGTGGTGCAGCAAGACCTACCCCATTAGCGTTGTACATGGTCTCAAACATATTATCAATGAGTTCTTTTAATTTGGGATAATCTTTGGTGATAGGTTTTGCTTTTTCTTTTAAAACGGGTTTTCCGTATGCAAAAATAGGTAAAATCATAAATTTTCTAATACTAACAAGTCTTGTCCTATATCTTTTCTGAAATATTTATTACTAAAAATTACGTGTTCATTAGCTTTATAAGCCTTTTGAATAGCATTTGAGAGATTATCACCAAGTGCTGTTATATTGATAACTCTTCCACCGTTAGTAACTAATTGATTTTCTTTTAATTTTGTTCCTGCATGATATAAAATTACTTCTTTTGGAAGGGACTTGGGTAAAAAAATAGCTTTTTCTTTTTCATAGCTTCCGGGATAACCTTCACTCACAGAAACCACTGTAACAGCAGTTTTTGATGAAACTTCTAATTGATATTCATTGAGTCTTTGTTCAGAAGCTAAAATAAACATTTCTGCGACATCTGAAGTAATTCTAGAAAAAACGGATTGAGTTTCAGGGTCTCCCATTCTTACATTGTATTCTAAAAGGTAAGGTTCATTTTGAACTATCATAAAACCAAAGAAAATAAATCCTTGATAATGAATATTTTCAGTTTTTAATCCTTGAAGAGTAGGTTCAATGACTTTTTGAATGATTTTATTTTTAAGTTCAGAATTTAAAAGGTGAACTGGGGAAACAGAGCCCATGCCTCCTGTATTAGGACCTGAATTACCTTCTCCAATACGCTTATAATCTTTTGCTTCAGGCAGTAATATATAATTTTTGCCATCAGTTAAAACAAACATAGAAACTTCCCAACCGTTAAGAAACTCTTCAATCACAACGTTTTCTCCAGCTTCTCCGACTAGAGTACCGTTTAACATTTGTTGTAAAATATCCGTTGCAAAATGTAAATTATCACAACTTACGACACCTTTGCCTGCTGCTAATCCAGATGCTTTTAAGACTATAGGAAATTTTACAGTTTTTAAATATTCTTTTGCTTCTTTTAATTGAGTTTTATCAAATTTTTGGTAACTAGCTGTGGGAATACCGTATTTTTTCATAAAGGCTTTAGCGTAAACTTTTGAACCTTCTAATAAAGCACCGGCTTTTTGAGGACCAATCACTGAAATTTGATTTTGTATTAATAGATCTGCTAAACCTTCCATCAAAGGGGCTTCTGGCCCTACTACCACAATATCAATGGAATGCTCAAGACAAAAGTTTAAAACTTCATTAGGATTTATGATATTTAATGTAATATTTTGAGCAAAAACTTCTGTACCAGGATTTCCGGGTGCAATATATAATTGATGACAAAATTTTGATTTGGATATAGATAAGCCCATGGCATGTTCCCTGCCGCCACCTCCAATTAACAAAAAATTTCTCAATTTCATTTCCAAATTCCAATTTTAGATTGATTTCTCCATACAGCTTCTGATTTGTATTTCACAAAAAAAACTTTTAAATCCGCTTCCGATTTTAAATCTGTAAAAAAGATTTTCTTTTTAGCTTCTGATTTAAACTTTGTAAAAAACCACAAACCGTCTCTATCAGCTTCGCTTTTATGGGAAACCTCAAAAACACATAAATCCGCTTCAGATTTGTATTTCACAACAAAAATTTTAACATCCGCATCAGATTTTCTTTCTACTTTAAAAACTGTTTGAGAATAAGATTTCAAAATAATTCCTAAAAAAAATAGAAAAAAAATAAATACAATTTTCATTATGCTTGACCTTTGGGATTAAATGGAATTTTATTAGGAATATTTTGATTTACAGAGATTGGACCAAATGTGGATTCGTATTTATCAATATTATCTTTTAATGCAAACAATAATCTTTTTGCGTGCTGAGGATTTAAAATAATACGAGTTTTTACTTTTGCTTTGGGTACTCCTGGCATAACTTGTATAAAATCTACCACAAATTCTGTTTCTGAATGAGAAATAATCGCTAAATTAGAATAAATACCACCAGAAACTTCGTCGGTTAGTTCAATATTTAATTGATTTTCTTGTTCTATTGACATGTTCAATTCTTATTTTTATGCAAATATACATAAAATTTTCAATGGTTTATTCTGAAATCAATAATTTTCTGGTAAAAGTATGGTTTTGATTGTAAATCACTAAACTATAGAAACCAGAAGGTATATTTTTAAGTTCATAGCTATCAGAGCCTTGTAAATAATCTTGAAAAACTAATTTACCCGATAAATCATAAAGAGTTATTTCAAATTTTTCTTCAGATAATATTTTTATCCATACTTGATTTTGATGGGGTTGATGATAAATGATTATATGGGGATTGTTCAAGGAATGAGAAAATCTATAGGTTGCAGGATCAACTTTTAAATATTCAACAGAAACCACATTTTCAATACCTAATTGATTGCTTTGAGTCAAAATTTGAAGAACAGGAATTCCTCCATTTTTTGTTAAAAATTTATATTCTGTTTGTTTAGGCCTCGGGAAACGTCCTGAAAAGCCTCCCAAAGTGTCTAAATAGACCGAATCGGAATTAAAAATTTGAGATTTCACTCTTAAAACTTCAAAAGTATCATTAGGAATATATAAAGTTCCCCAGCCATCTACATGGTTATATCTTCTCTGGTTATTTTTCCAGTATCCTATTCCAGGTATATTAATATCAAAAGTTGAATAAGATGTATCTTTTTTATTATAAGTCAAAGGAAACCGATAAATTACATCGTTAGTATCATGCTTTACAGGTGTAGGAATATTATTGATTAAAGCACCAAAACCTGTAAGTTCATATCTAGAACTATTAGCAAAATAAAAATTATAAATTTCAGAAACGGTTAACAAAGGACCTATATTAAAAGAATTAGGCATTTTCTGAGCAACAGAAGTATTAAAACCATTGAAAAATAACCAATAAACAGGAGGGGTTTGCCAAGGTGAATAAAAAGTATCATTTCTGGTGATTAGAGCGTTTAAGTTACTGTAATTCCATACATAATTTTGGCCAGTCTGGTTAAAATTAATACCAAAAGGTTGATTAATGAATCTAACTGTAAAAATTTCATTCGGGGAAGGTAAATCCGAACGAACAATTGTAATTTGTGCAAAAACTTGATGAATTAATAAGCTAAATAACCAAAAATATTTTTTCATGATGCAAAATTACAATTCTTTTAAAAAAATAGAAAATTATTTTTAAAGAATTAAAATTTGGTAAACTTTTTTTCCCTTTTACCACAACAGGTATATCAAAATTCAAATTTATATATTATGCTTGTTCTTGGATTTTTTGAGTTTTTAATAGTTTACTTCAAGGGAATATAAGGATTTGGATAACCATTAAAAGAGGTATTGATGTAAATAAAGAATGGAAAATAAAATACGTTAAATGGATTTTGGAAGTTTACAGGCTGAATTTGAACCGTACCTGCTTTTTCATAGAATATTTTTCCGTTTTGTTGTATTGATTTCAAGTCCGACCCTAAAACGAAGTGAGGTGTAAGTCCAAATATTCCTGATATAAAAAATTTTTATTCTTTTTTCCAATCTACCAATTTAAAGTAAAATAAACCTCCAGCAATTACAGTTATGCTCATTAAAGTACTTATGAACCAATTCATTCGAAATTGGTAAAAAATCCAAAGATTAGAAATTCCTACTATCAAAACTATAAGGGATTTACCCAGAATAGAAAAATCTAAATAAAAATTTTTGTATTTAAGAAAGAAATACAAAAAACCTAAGGACTGAATAATAAAAGCTATTAATAAAGCAATTGCCCCACCAGTGCTTCCATAATTAGGAATGAAAATCATGGATAAAATGAGATTAGTAATTACAGCATAAACTAAAACTTTGTTAGTTTCATGGACGTATCCAGAAGCAGTTAACCAAGTAGAAAAAATATTAAAACAAGCGTTCAAAGCTACTGTCCAAATCAAAATTTTTAGTAAAAAATACATCTTTTGGACATCTTGAGGTTGGCTTTTGCTAAATTGAATGAATAAAATTTCTCCATGTAAAAGCACCCAAAAAGCACCAAAAAGTATAGGAATTGCTACAATTACCCAGCCTAATTGAAAAAACTTTTGTAATAATTTAGGTTCTTTTTGATGATTAGCAAATTTAGCAAAAAATATGGGGAGAATTGTCCAAAGATACATAGCAATGGCATTGTTCCAACGATATGCACCCGCAAATAACCCGGATTCTTTTTCTCCTGCAATTTTTTCAATTAAAACTTGATTGATTCTTTCATTAGTGGAAAAGAGAATAGTCATGAATGCAAAAGGTAAAAAGGCTTTGGAAATTTGTTTTAAAAAGATAAAATCCCATTCTATTTTTGGGATTTCTAAATGATTTTTTAAAATGAACCACCCAAAAAGAAAGGGCAAGAAAGCTGACAAAAGTAAAACGTCAATAAAAGATTCAAAACGAAGTTGATGGGTATAAATCAAATATAAGGAAAAAATCAGTAAGAAAGTTTTATCTAAATTACCAAGAAGAGTATCTAAACGAAATAATTGTAGGGCTTGTAAATGACCTCTTTGAAGTTGTATTCCTGAAATGAATAGTTGATAAACGATAATCCAAAAAAGCCACTGAATATGGTACCAAGAATAGCCTAAAACAATCGCTGTTAATAAACTGACTACGAAAAATAAAAAGCTTAAAAAAATTTTTGAACCCCAAATTTTTCCAATTTGTTGATTAAGAATATTTTTTTTTCCTGAAAATTCTTTTACATTCCATTGGCTAATTCCTAAATCAGAGAGTACTAAAAAAATACTGGAGAAAGAAAATAAAGCGGCATAAAGACCTAACATTTCATGCCCTAATTCATCTTGAATTTTATTTTCAGTAAAAACCCAAGCTGGTTTGATAATTAAGTTAGCAATTATGGAAATGAAGAGAGTAAAAAAGAAAGGGTTCATGGAATATGAAATCACAAATTTACAAGAAAAAGTTTTGTAAACAATTCTAAAAAATGAGTGAAATCATTCATAGTTTTTACTAACTTTGCGAAAATTTTATGGTTATAATGAAAAAAGCACTTCATTTGATAATTGTATTGAGTTTTATGAGCATAATTACGAAAGCTCACTGTCAAATTTTTCCACAGTTAGGAGCACAAAGGGCAGGGATTTCTGCATTAACTTTTTTAAAGATTGATGGAAGCCCAAGAGCCGCAGGAATGGGAGGAAGCCAAGTGGCGGTAAATGGTGATGCTTATGCAGTTTCTTACAATGTTGCAGCATTAGCCGATAATGAACAAATAAATTTTGCGGGTGCGAATACTTTTTATGTAGCGGGTACTAATCATGCTTTTTTTTCTGCTATGATTCCGAATCAAAAATTAGGGAACTTCGCTTTGCATGCTACTTCTTTTACAACGGGTGCCATGGAAAGACGTACAGAATTTCAACCCACGGGAACAGGAGAATATTTTTATGCTTATAATGTGGCTATCGGCTTAGCATATTCCAAAAAATTAACCGAAATGTTTAGCTATGGTGTTTCTTTGAAGTACATCAATGAAACTTTAGACCGTTTCGTGGCTCATACTGCTGCTGTGGATTTAGGTTTTTTGTATAGAACAGATTTTAAAAACTTAAAATTTGCAGTAAGTTTGACAAATTTTGGTCCCAATAGTAAATTGAAAGGCAATAAACCCCAAGTTCCTTTAGCCAAACCACAAAAAGAGTTAGAAAGCAATCCTTCTCCCACCAATTTTAGTTTGGGAATTTCTATGATACCTTTTAAAAACGAAAAACATCAACTTTTAACCGCTATTCAGTTAAATCATCCCAATGACAATGCAGAAAATATACGATTAGGTGTAGAATATGGTTTCCACAACTTTTTATTTTTTAGAGCAGGATATAAAATCAACGTGAAAGACCAGCCCTACCCTACTTTTGGTTTAGGTCTTAAAACCCATTTTACTAAACATCCATTAATGATTGATTATGCAATCGATCCTACTTTGTATTTAGGTTGGATTCATAGAATTGGAATAAGTTTGGCTATCAATAAAGACAAAAGAGAAGAGAATTCTTCCATTGGAAACGATGAAAAACCTAAAAAGCTAAAAAAGAATAAAAAACAATTAGAAAACAAGGAATAAATAGATATGACAGAAAATCAAGTAATTGAAAAACTCACTAACATTTTTCAAAAAGTATTCAAAAAAAACGATATTCAAATTACACGTGAAATGACTGCCGCTGACGTAAATGGTTGGGACTCATTATCTCATGTAGAAATGATTGCTCATGTAGAAAAAGAATTTTCCATTAAATTCAAAATGAAAGACGTCATTAAAATGAAAAACGTCGGGGATTTAATTGATACCATTATAAAATACCAACAATCATAAGTAATATTTATTTTCGGAACTAATTAACTGTATTTTTTTAAGAACTTAGGTTAAATTTCTTTCAAAAATATGAAAATGAAAAATTCTTTGCTGATTTTGAATGCTTATTTTTATGATTAAAGCCCTATCAATCCATGGTAAAATATAATCGTACCACTCTATAAAAGCATAATCACAATTATTTAATAATTCGGGTAGCCCAGATTCTAAAACTTCTTCTTCACTTTTAAGACGGTACAAATCAGCATGTAAAATTTTTAGATTATCAAAATGATAAATATTAGCTAATGTGAAGGTTGGGCTTTGAACTTCATAATGGGAAACAAAAGAATGGACAAAATACTTCACAAAAGTAGTTTTGCCTGCACCTAATTCACCTTCTAATAAAAAAATATGGAAATCTGAATAATCCTTTTTAATTTCATGGATAAGAGGGATTAATTCAGATTCGTTTTGAATAGAATAGGATTTCAAGTGTCATTAATTATTTTGAACTTGGTAAGAAAAATTCGTATTCGTAAGGAATGGTTTGAAAGTTTTTACCTTGGACTTCATACTTCCAACTTACATTCATTAAAGGATTTTCATATAAATTTTCATTGGTTTTGATTACCTCAGCCATACTGGTTTTGGTCATTCTACCAATTAATTTTTTATAAACTTCAATATAAACTTTGTTTTCATCAGCATTTTTGATTGTAATTAATCCTTTGACTTTATATCTATCTAAAAATTGGTTTTGAGAGTTTTTACGAACTTTATCTTCTTTTTCAATTTGTTCTTCATAGATTGTGAGCAAAATTTGGGGGGAAGTGATTACATGGATTTTTAGAGAAGCTCCAGATTCTGTATAAGGCATATCATCTTCCGAAATAGACTTAAGACCTTTGGTTAAAATTTGTACTTTACCTTTTGCATAAGGAATTTGAGTGTTATTGGTCCATTTTACGGATTCATAAACAGGAAATTCCGTTAAAGGATAATTATAAGGTGCTTTTCCGGGCTCAATAAAGTTTGGTATGATACATTCAAATAAATTCTTGGTAGTAATTTTTTGAGAAAAAATAGCAAATTTAGCTTCTGAACCTTTAGATAAGCTTACATTATTGATTTCATAAGCTTGCAATGGCGGTGTAGCATTTCTAATATTTTCTTTAGATGCTTGAGTTCCATTCACAACCGTCAAATTTGATTGATTTGATATAGGCTTAATTTTTTCTTTTAAATTCAAATTGGCATTACCAGCATAAAGTTTAATGTTACAATTTTCAAAATCTTGATAATTGTTTTTTATTAAAGCATGCATAGTAAATAGACTCGTACTATCATCTAAAACCTCTAGTCCATATAAGGGCTCCCAAGAAATTCCATGGATGTAATACATAAGATTAATATTTCCATCGGAAAGATTTTTATCAATAGTTATTTCTGTAACATCCCCTAAAGATTTTTCGAAATAGGTAGTTTTTACCAAACCATGAATAGCCACCTGTTGGATTTGTTCTTTTTTCAAAAATACACTTTGACCATTAGCTTTTTTGATTGCAATAATGTTGGTATTAATATCAATAGGAAGAATTTCACCAGAAACAGTTTCAATTTCATTAGCAATTTGATAGGTAACGTCAGCTTTTGAGCCTACATTGGCTTTTAATAAATCATAAAAATCTTTTGCTTGAGCGGGAGAATATACCGTATCTTTTTTTATTACAATTCCATTAATTTGGAAAGAATTATTTGTCCCTAACCAGTAAGCACCGCCAATAGCATCAGGAGGACCCTCTATAATTGCTTTTTGTTTTTCAAAATTAAGTTTTTGAGTTTTTGTTATAAATGCGATATTTTCTAAAAAAATGGAAATATCTTTAATGGGTAAATTTTGTGGCTGACTTTTAATATATCCAAAAAGAAATGCAACGAATCCAATGGATACTAATATTTTTTTCATTTAGAATCAATGGGCAAATTGAGTTGATATTTTTCGTTAATTTCTTTTTTAGAGGTTGGAATTGCTTGAATGGTCATTTTGATATCTTCATAAGGTCTATCTCTTTTGTCTCTAGGTTGTTCAACAATTTTGTCTACAACCTCTAAACCTTTTAAGACTTTCCCAAAAACCGTATAATTACCATCTAAAAAAGGAGTTCCATTATCATTCTGAACAATATAAAATTGGGAACCACTAGATTCTTTTTTAGGATTTACATTATCTCCCATTCTTGCAGCAGCTAAAGCCCCTTTATGATGTTTCAAATGATCTTTGAATTCCGCAGGAATTGTATAACCTGGCCCGCCCATTCCATCATTATTGGGGTCATTATCTTTGGAATTAATATCACCACCTTGAATCATAAAATTCGGAATAATGCGATGGAAAGTTGTTCCGTCATAATACTTTTCATTTACTAATTTAATAAAATTTGCTTTATGCAAAGGGGTTTCATCATAAAGATAAAGTTCTATATCTCCAAATTTAGTGGATAGAACAAAAATATAATCATCTTTTTTATTCATTGAATTATCTTTTTTGGTGTTGTCTTTTTTTTCAACCTCATTTTTTACTTTATCTTTTGATTTTTTATCTTTTTTATTTTTTTGGGCATATCCCCAATTCGTTAAAAGAAACGACATAAATAAAAATACAAGAATAATGTATTTCATGTTCAAATTTTTTTGCAAAAATATTAAAATTATTTGATACCAACCAAAATCCAGACTTACAAATTTTTATTGATGAGGTTTATAAAAGCATTTACCAATAGAATGAGCAATGCCATTTTTGGCTTTAATATCTCCTTGTATTATAACGATTCCATTAACTTTGGCTCCATAAAAGTCAGATTCAATTTTTACTTCATCGCCTGCAATATTTTTTAAAGTTGATAATTTTCTTAAATCATTTACAGAATAAGAACCTTCAAAAATATAATGTTTTACAAAGTCATAGAGTTCTAATTTTTCTTCACGAGTTTTTGCGTTGATTAAAGTAACAACAAGTCCTTCGGGAAGTTCTAAAAACGCTTCATCAGTAGGCGCAAAAACTGTGTAAGGACCTTTCATTTTCAAATTTTCCGAATATCCAGATTTTAGCAATAAAGAATTAAAGGTTTTGAAATTATCGGAGGTATTGAACACATTTGCTAATGTACCTTGAGCATTCAAAGAAGATTGAGAAATTAAATAGAACAACAAAACCGTAAGAAGATTTTTCATACGAACAAATTTTATCTAATAATTATTGGCAAAATTAGTGCCAAATTATAGTTTCACTTCTCTTAGTATACTATTTTCTAAAGAAATAAAAGTTTCAGTTCTTTGAATACCCTGAATTTCTTGAATTTTATCTAATGTTTGACGCAAATGATTTGTATCTCTACAAATTAGCTTCGCTAAAATATTATAACTACCCGTTGTATAGTGCATTTCAACCACTTCATCAATTTTTTTTAATTCAGCTTGAGCATTTGGATAGGCAGAACCTTTTTCTAAATAAACGCCTATATAAGCACAAACATCAAAACCTAATTTAGAATAATCAATGGTTAATTTTGAACCTGTAACAATTCCAGATTCTTCCATTTTTTTCATTCTTACATGAATAGTACCACCAGAAACCCCCAATTCTTTTGCTATATCGGTATAAGGAGTATTACCATCATTTAAAAGTATTTGTAGAATACCTTTATCTAAGATATCAATATCAGCTTTGTTTAATATTTCGTTATTCACAACTATTAAAATTTATTGCAAAAATAATAAAAAAACGAATAAAAAAAACAAATTTTTTATTTTTTTGTCAATATTAACAAAATTGGAAAATGGTCACTATATCCACCTAAATATTTATTCCCTACAAAAGTCCTTAAAGGAGCTCCTTTAAATCGCTCATCTTTTTCTTGAATAAAATCTGGATTATAAATAAAAGCTTGATGGTAACGAATTCCTTTTTTATGATGAATCAGTGCATGAGAAAGCATGAATTGGTCTAACATATTCCATTCATTTTTAAATTTATGAGTTCCATGACCTTTTGCAGCTAAATCAGCCATTGCATTCCACAAATGACCTTCCCTTACTTCTTCTTTTTTAATTTTCGCTTTTAACGTTTCAGTTATTGACCAATTTGCAGGGTTATCATTAAAATCACCCATCACCACAATTTTTGTATGGATATTAATGGCTCTAAGAGAATCAATTTTCTTTTCCAATAAATCAGCAACTAAAATTCTTTTTTCTTCGCTTTCTTCACCACCTCTTCTGGAAGGCCAGTGATTAACAAAATAGTGTACAGTATCTTTTTTACCCATTAATAAGGTTACATGCAAAATATCACGTGTAAAAAAATTAGGATCAGAATCATCATGAGGTCTATAAAATTCTGATTTAATCAGTTTAATATTTTCTGTTTTAAAACATAATGCAACATCAATCCCTCTTTTATCAGCAGATTCGTAATGAATAATTTGATATTTCCCTTCTGATAATTTCCCAAAGTTCATTAAATCTTCAACAACTTTTTTGTTTTCTACTTCAATTAGCCCGATTATATCGGGTCCAATATTTTTGGGGTGCATGCTTAAAATTACCTCAGAAAGTCTTTCTAATTTTTTTTGGTATTTATCTTGATTCCATTGTTTGGGACTATTCGGTAAAAACTCAGCATCGTCGTTCGGACCATCTTCTGTATCAAACAAATTCTCGATATTGTAAGAAGCAATCAACCAGTAATTATCCATTTTTTTAGGGAATGGGAAATTATTTTGTTGTGCGTTTATTACAAAATTTGAAAGAAGTACATAGAAAAATATTGTTATGAATTTCATCTTATAATTACGATGCAAAATTATAAAACATTTATCTTGGAGCAAATAAAATTATTAATGCACCAATAATACAAACACTTGCACCTAATAAATCGTAAAAATCGGGTTTGATTTCTTCTACAAAATAAAGCCAAACTAATGAAAAAGCAATATATATGCCGCCATAAATAGCATAGGTCCTCCCTGCTGAATCTAAATTTACTTGTGTTAATAAATAACCAAATATGATTAAACTAACCAAGCCGGGAATTAACCAGTAAATGGATTTATGGAGTTTAAAATAATTCCAAAAGGCATAACAACCCAATATTTCAAAAAATGCTGAAAGTACAAATATAGTGATATCTTTCATTTATTTTGAGAAACCACCACTAAACGGATTGGTTTGTATGTTACACTTAAACTTCAAAACAATAGTGGGGTTAATAGGGTCATTAGAAGTTACTGTTATGGTTTTGGATTGTGGACCTGTTCTTCCTGTGGAATCAAAAGTCATTTCAATTTGAGAAGTTTCTCCGGGCTCAATTTCTGATTTTCTGGGTGCTGATGCCGTACAACCACAGGAAGGTTTCGCACTTTCTATTTTTAAAATTCCACCACCAACGTTTTTAAATTTAAAGGCATAATTAACTTTTTCTCCTTGAATAATATTTCCTGCATCAAATTCAATTTTTTCAAATTGTATTTTGGGTTGCTGGGCTAATTCTTTGTCTGTATAAATTTTTACAAATGTACCATTCAAAAGTATTTCTTTTTTATTATTAGATTTTTCGTTGGTATAAAAAATAATTTTTTCATTAAAAATTTGACCATGCTTCAAAAATGAAGCTTCGCCTTTTTCGCCAATCGCTTGAATAGTTAATGTCCCAACATCTCCTGGATTTAATGAATATCTATCAAAAAGAGGTACAAAAGCAGGAGAATGCTCTGTATTTTTATGGATTATATTGATGGTTTCTTTGGAAATATTTTTGAATTTGATAGAAAACTCTTTGGTTTCATTAGAAGCAAAATTATTAATTGGTATAAATAAGTTTTCAAACCCTAATCCTCCAATAGTATCTTTCACATAAACATCATTGAGTTTAGGTTTGACATTGCCTTTAATAGTGAGGATTATGGGTTCTTGGGAATCATCAATCATGACGGTTATAGTTTTAGTAAAACCACCGGGTCTTCCAGTAGAATTATAAATGGCTTTTACAAAACCTGTTTTTCCTGGTGGAACGGGTTCAGATGACCATTCTGGTGTAGTGCAACCACATGAGGCATGTACACTATTTAATTTTATAGGTTTTGTTCCAGTGTTTTTAAATAAAAATTGATATTCCGCTTGTACACCTTCGTTAATTTCTCCAAAATCATGTTCTTTGATAGAAAAATTAGCAGATGAAGGCTGTGCAAAAATTTGAAAATAACCGATTAAGTAAAGTAGAATTATACTAAATTTTTGAGTACTCATAACCCTTTTTTTATGCAAAAGTAATACATTTTTCATCTTTAATGATGAAAATCTTTTTTAGAATGGGTTAAAAAAATTTAAATTTAATTTTTTTCGCATGTATTTATACCCAAAAGTGGATATAAAGAGCAAAATCTCACCACACTAGTCAAAACCAAAACTGATGCTAAAACTATCAAAATAATTCCTAAAGTACCTTCAATTACTTGAAAGAAATATAAAGCAATGATGAAAAATGCTATTTGTATCCTTACAATTCGGTCAATTATACCCATGTTTTTTTTTCATAACATCAAATTTTAACAAATATACAACTTTAATTTATATCGCGATTAAAATCATTAAAAAATGAATAAATATTAAGTTCTGTGTTAGTAAAAAATACAATTTTTTTCAACTTTTATCATTCAATTTAATCGTTTAGTTGAATATTTTCTAATTCAATGGTTTTCATGAATCCTTGATACTGTGCTTGATTAAATAAAGAAGGCTCAAAATCAAAGATTGGATATTCTGCATTTGGGTTATTTTTCTTTAAAAATGGATGATAAGAAATTTTGTGATATTCTAATGATGAATCAGGAAGTTTGTCCCATGGAATAGGGTTCTTTACTAATGGTTGATATTCCGCTTTATAATTAAAGATTAAGTTTTGTTTACCGGGAGCAGACACTTGGAAATGAATAAATTCTTTATTGGAGTATAAAAGAAAATTTCCTAAAGAATCTGTATAAGTATTAGCTGCAATATCCCACCATTCTGTCCAACCTCTAATAACTGCTCCTTCAATAGGTTTTCCTGTACCTTTTTCAACCACTTTTCCTTTTAATACTATATTTTTATAACCCAACATGTTATAATAATTTACCCATTTTTGAGTGTTCTTTTCTTTGGGTTGATAATTTAATAATTTTTTTACTTCAAAAGCGGCTGGTTTTAAAGAACCTTTAATAATATACTTACCATCTTGAGTTTTGGTGATTCCTTTATGATTAATCAATGCCGTAAAATCATGTTCATAATTACCCCATTGAACTTCTTGAAATTGCCACCAACCAAATCCAATAAAACCAAAATCCCTAGCATATTTAAAAGCATCAATCATAAATTGACGTTGTTCATCATAAGTAATAGAATCATTATCAGCAGGTAATGAAGTTTCTCCAATCATTATAGGTTTTTGGATATAATGAGAATACCAAGCGACTTCATTAGGATAACGCAAAGGGTGATAAGTGTGCATTTGCACAAAATCAACAGGCAAAATGGAAGGGTCCCACTCAAATACTTCAATGGGTTCGGCAAAACCTATAGTAAATAAATGAAAAGGAGCATGTTTCCTCATCAAGTTATGCCAATGAGCAACTATTCTAAATGCGTCTTTTTTTTCTCTATTTCTTTTATTAGATGGTTTATTTTGATTATCAAAGTAAAGTGGTTCATTAAAAAAATCATAACAATAGATTACAGATTGATTTTTAAAATTTTCTAATAGTTGAATGGTAAATTGCTCTAATTCAGGATGGTCAACAGGGGGGTCTAAAAGATACATAACCCTCAACCCTAATGAATCTGCTAAACTTAAAAACTGATTAGCACAGTTTATTAAAATACTTTCATTTCCTTTTAAAGGAATTTTTTCTTTTTTTGTTTGAGTATAAATGTCGAATTCTTGTTTTTCTTGAAAACAATTCAAGCCTGTTTTAAATACCAAACGAATAGAATTAAAACCTAATTCTTTGATTAAAGTTAAATGCCCTTTTAAAACATGTAAAATGCTATCTTTAGAATTTCCTTCCCAAATGGTTGGGTCATCATATTCTTTATCTGGGCTTATCACAAACTCATCTCCAACTTTTCGTATATAAACTACATAATTGAGCATAAAAGGAAAAAATATACTATCTCCTATGTAAAATTGTTGATTTTTAATTTGAACAAAATTTTCTTGAGTTATAGGAGGAGTATAAACAAAAGCTTCAGACTTTTTATTGTTGTTACACCCATTGAAGCAAAAAATAAACCATGCAAAATAAAAAACAAAATGTTTTCTAAAAATCATATGGCAAAGATAAATATTATATTTGTAATACGTAAAAAATTAGATTTAAAATTTAAGAAAAGAAAATTCAGTAATTTTTGTAATTTTGCCAATTCTTATGAATTTAGAACAGTTTAAAGAACTCAAAGAAAGAGTGGAGTCTTTATTTGGCTACTTAAAAATTAAGGAAAAAAAAGATAAAATCAAGGAATTAGAAACTATAACGCTTGAATCTCATTTTTGGGATAATCCTGAACAAGCACAATCTATACTCAAACAAATTTCTGCTATTAAAGTTTGGATAGAAGCCTTTGACAAAGTTAAAAATTTATATGATGAGTTAGAGGTTGCTTATGACTTTTTTAAAGCAGAAGAATTAGAAGAAAAAGAATTAGAAGAATATTTCCAAAATGCTTTAAAAGCGTTAGAGGAATTAGAGTTTAAAAACATGCTTTCGGAAGAAGAAGATTCTATGAGTTGCATTTTAACCATCAATGCAGGTTCAGGAGGAACAGAATCTCAAGATTGGGCATCAATGTTAATGCGTATGTATATTATGTATGCAGAAAAACATGGATACAAAGTTTCTATGATAGACGAGCAAATCGGTGATGTTGCAGGAATAAAAAGTGCTACATTAGAAATTGAGGGTCAATTTGCTTATGGCTACCTAAAATCCGAAACAGGCGTTCATCGTTTAGTAAGAATTTCTCCCTTTGATTCTAACGCAAAACGTCATACATCTTTTGCCTCGGTTTTTGTTTATCCTTTGGTGAATGATGATATACAAATTGAAATTAATCCCGCAGATTTAGAATGGGATACTTTTCGTGCAAGTGGTGCTGGTGGTCAACATGTAAATAGAACGGAATCAGCCGTTCGTTTAAAACACATTCCAACCGGTATAATTGTTGAATGCCAACAAGAACGCTCTCAACACCAAAATCGTGATAAAGCAATTAAATTATTACAAAGCCGTTTATATGCTTTAGAAGTTGAAAAAAGGTTGGCAGAAAAAGCCAAATTAGAATCTAGCAAGAAAAAAATTGAATGGGGCTCTCAAATTCGTAATTATGTTTTTCATCCTTATAAATTAGTTAAAGACTTACGAACCGATATAGAAACATCTAATGTTCAAGCAGTTATGGACGGAGACTTAGATGATTTTATTAAAGCCTATTTAATGGAATTTGGTTCCAGAAATTAATGTTTTGGAGAAAAACGGTCGTTTTGGTACCTTCGCTTCAATCACTACTCAAAAACCGAATATTTACCTTATGTTTTAGATTGCCTCGTTAACCACAAACAATCAATTGATAAACTAATTTTTATTTAATTGTTATAAACTCTATTGAATTTATACTTTTTTTACAAATTCTGACTTTAGAGCCATTGCTCCAAAACCTTCAATTTTGCAGTTGATATTATGCTCCTCTTCCACCAATCATATATTTTTTATTTTTTTGTTCCAGATTTTAAAATTTTTGTAATTATTAGATTTTTTTATTCCATTCCCAAGCTAATATTCCGCATGCTATACCAACATTTAAAGATTCTGCTTTGCCTGATTGTGGAATGCTGATAGATATTGGAATTTGTTTGTTCCATGTTGATTGAATTCCATTTGCTTCATTTCCAAGTACAATAAATTGATACTCTGAAAGATTTATTTCTGTTATAGGTATTCCTGATAATTCTGTTTTTAAGATTTTATGGGTATTCAAAGAAATAATTTCATGAATATTTGATGAATAAAATGGAATACGAAAAACCGCCCCCATACTGGCTCTGATTACTTTAGGATTAAACACTTCTACACATTGGTTTAAAATTAATCCATTAATATTCAAAGCATCACAAACCCTAAATATTGTACCCAAATTTCCAGGATCTTGTATATGGTCTAAGATAAAAAATTTTTTATTATGGATATTTTGTGGAAATTCATAATTTAATGTAGGAATAACACCTAAAATCCCTTCAGGGTTATCCAAATAGGTTAGCTTTTGAAAATCCGATTCTTTTGCAATATAAATATTTACATTTTCAGGGATATTAAGATTTTGGATATCCAACTTATCATGAACAATAATAGAATGAATATTAAGTTTTTCTTGAATGGCTTCTTGTACTAATTTTTTCCCTTCAATCATAAAAAGCCCTTCTTTTTCACGTCCTTTTTTTGTAGTTAAATGATGAAAAAACTTTAACTTATTACTACTTAAAGGTATCGGTAAAATCATGTATATTATAAATCAATGACAAAATTCGTGAATATTTATAAAAATGGAAACTATTTATGGAAAATAATTGTAAATTTGCCAAATAATTGTAATGAAATATTTGTTTCTTATTAATCTTTTTGGGTTTTATTTTATTCATGCTCAACATCATAAAACAAAACCAGAGCCTGTTCCTTTATTAAGTGTAGTTCATATCAATGAACTTAATGACGAACCTAGTGTTACACTAAAAAATATTGAGATTCATGAACCGGGAATTGTGGAGAGTAAAGAAAAACTAAAAAAACAAAAGGAAGAATCTGTCAATAATTTTAATTTTTATGAAAAAGCCAAAAAAACAATGGTGTCGGAACCTAATGTAGAAGGAACTTATCCTGGTAATGCATCGGGTTCAGGTACTCCTTTGGATAATCATATTGCTATATCTAAGGGTGGTAAAATTGTAGCTGTTCAAAATTCAAATTTTGGAGTTTACAATACCAATGGACAACAATTACAACAAAGAACTCTATCCACGCTATCACAAAGTTTAGGTTTAAACAACACCAAATATGACCCTAGGGTAATTTATGATCCGATTCATGACCGTTTTATTATTGTTTATTTGAATGGTTCTTCTGCAAGCTCATCTAGGGTAATAGTAGGTTTTTCTGCGACCAATGACCCTTCAGGAGCTTGGTATATGTATGCTTTAATAGGAAATTTAAAAGATAACGTAGTTGTATTAGAAGATGTTTGGACGGATTATCCTTCAATTGGGATTTCTACTGAAGAATTATTTATAACAGGGAATTTATTTACGAATTCAGGAGAAGCCAAAGGAGCCGGAATTTGGCAAATTCCATTAAGTGAAGGGTATGCAGGAGCAACTCTAAATCCTGTTGTTTATGTAACCAATTACTTTTCATTAGTTCCTGTTACAGGTGCTACACAACCCTATGGTCCTGATATGTATTTCATTAGAAACAATATTGGCAATGGTGTTCATGTGCATGTTCATTATTTAACCAATTCTGAAGCCAATGGCGGAGTTTTAAATAATCCCATTACTTTACCTTCTGCTCTAAACTATAATATGCCTCCTGATGCACCTCAAAAAGGTACAACATTAAAATTAAGTACTAATGATAACCGTATCCAAAGCGCTTATTTTGAAAATAACATCATTGTTTATGCTTTTAACACGGGTCTGAATGGACGTTCTGCAATTTATTATGGTACTATTTATTTGAATAGTTTGGGACTAGGTTTTGCTTTTGCTGATGCTATTTATATTGCTCATTCTCAATACTCATTAGCATATCCATCTGTTGTTTACTCAGGTTGCGGAAGCGCAAGTGGAAACAATACTTTACTTTTTGTAGATTTTTCATCTAGTAATAACAGACCCGGAATAGGTGCATTTGCTATCGACGAATTTGGAGATTATTCAGACATGGCTATTGCTTTTGAGGGAACAGGCCAAATTGGATTTGGAACCAACAGCCCTTACAGATGGGGAGATTATTCGGGGGGTGCATTAAGACAAGACGGTTCCAATGAAATTTGGTGTTATGGTGTAGTAGGAAGTGCTACGGGTATTAATACAGGTCGTTTAGCTCAATTCTCAACCAATTTATGCCAAACTACTCCTAAGCAAAATTCTTCTAACCATTCACAAAACCTAACTGTTTATCCTATGCCCTTTTATGATGAAATTACATTAACGTTTTCTATGGATAAAACAGGAGAAGTAGAAGTCCTTTTATTAGATATGAATGGTAGAATCATTAAAAACTTGGTAACTGACAAAGTTTATGCAGGAACTGCCAAATTTACTATGTCTTTAAATGAGCTTCCAAAAGGTAATTATTTCATTCAGATCCAAAAAAATCAGCTATTTTTGCAAACCCAAAAAGTAATTAAACAATAGTGGCATAAATTTTGTTAAATTTTCATTATTTAAACTTATTATGAAATATCTATTTTTTTTGTTCTTAATTTCGTATTATTGGGTTTATTCTCAAAATTTTACTTTTATTGCTGTAAATGGAGATGTCCAATATGAAGAAAAAGGTATTTGGAAAAAAGCTATTTCTGGAACAAAAATTCCAGATGGTTCAAAAATTAAAATAGGAAAAGAGGCTTATGCAGCTTTGTCATATCAAAATAAACAAACCTTAGAGCTTAAAATTGAAGGAAATTATTCTTTTTCGGATTTACAAGCTAAAGTCAATAAAGCCCCTTCTTCCATTACTTCAAAATACGTTGATTATGTAGTTTCTAACGCAACCAGCAAACCTCAAGCCAATACCATGTCCAATAAAGGTATGGTTAATAGAAGTCTTACAGGAAATATATTCTTGTATCAACCGCCTTTCCAATCTTTTATTTTAGAAGACATGGTAACTTTTGTATGGTCTTCCCATAAAAATGCTAAAGATTATATTTTTATACTTTCTTCTGATGAACAAGAAATCATTAGAAAAGAAATTAAGGATACCCTTATTACTTTAAACCTTCAACCCTTTCATTTAAAACCCAATGAATGCTATTTTTGGCAAGTTGTGCCTAAAGGTTATGAAAACTCAAAATCTTCTGAATATTGTATAAAAACATTTACGAAAACACAAAAGGATAATATTTATCAGGAAATTCAAGCTATTCAAAATGACTTAGGTAATACCACTTTAGCTAAAGCTGTTTTAGCCAATTATTACGAAGACAAAAAACTATATATAGAAGCCTTAAATATGTATAGACAAGCCGCTGAAAGCGGTGTGGAAAATTATAAACATTTGTACCAAAATTATTTGAATAAAATTCATACTAAATAATGGACACATACTTAATAGAAAACGATTATCTCAAAGCAAAGTTTATTAATCAGGGTGGTGAACTGATTGAACTATTTGATAAATCTACTCAAACTCACCGTTTAAAAGTTGGTACTCAATTCTGGTCCTATTATTCACCAGTACTTTTTCCTATCATAGGGAGAAGTTTTGAAGATACTATTCGTTTTCAGGGTAAAACCTTCACAATGGAAAAACATGGTTTTTTAAGAAAATCATTAATGAATGTTTTAGAACATGAACCAGATCAAATAATATTCCAATTCATAAGTAATCCTGAAACTTTAAAAATTTACCCTTTTGAATTTCAAATTCTGCTTTCTTACACACTGATAGATTCATCTTTAGAGGTTAGCCATAAAATCATCAATAAAGGAAAAGAAGTTCTACCTTTCCAAATTGGTGGTCACCCAGCTTTTAATTTACATGCTTTTCAGTCTATTCAATTAGAAGAACATTATATTCAATTCAGTGCTCAAGAAGAAAATATTCGTCATTTGATTAATTCTGAAGGATATTTTACTGGTGAAACAGAAAGTGTTCCAATACAAAATCAAAAACTTTTTTTGAGTGATAAATTCTTTGAGAAAGATGCAATTATTTTCAAAAATATTGAATCAGGCGTTATTTCACTAAAAAATTTAAAGAACCATCATGGTATTCATGTAGAAATATTTGAAACCGAAAATTCAGAATCTTTTCACTTAGGAATATGGAAGCCTGTTGGTGCGGATTTTGTTTGTATTGAACCTTGGGTGGGTTGTGCTGATAATATCCATTTTCAAGAAGATTTTACTAATAAAGAACTCATTAGAAAAATTGAACCTAATCAATCTGATGAGTTTGTTTACTCTATTGAAGTTTTTTAATATTCTTTAAGAAACTTAATCCCAATTTCTTACGTAAAAATTACATGGAAACTAAACGTTCTGATTCATTAATTTTTATCTTGCTTTTTTCTGCTTTACTTTTTTTAATTCAATTTTTTCAATTTGTTACGAATTGGGATTTATCAGTACTAGGAATTTATCCAAGAAGTTTCTGGGGTTTATTCGGAATTATTTTTTCACCATTACTTCACGGAGGATTTGGGCATTTAAGTTCTAATTTATTGGTTCTGGCTGTTGGTTTATATATTCTTTTTGAATTTTACAAACCTTGGGCTTGGGAAATTCTTATTTGGATATGGTTAGTAGGTGGATTAATGGTCTGGGCTTTTGGGCGTGATAGTTATCATTTGGGAAGCAGTGGGTTAATTTATGGAATCAATTTTTTTGTTTTAAGTATGGGGATACTCCTTCGTAATTTTAAAACGGTTGCTTTAGCCTTAATTGTAATTTTAATGAATCAAGGTATGTTTTGGGGAATTGTACCGGTAGATGCACCTGTTTCATGGGAAGGACATTTATTTAGTGCAGTAGTGGGCATTAATTTAGCCTTCCATCTAAAAAAAGAAATTCAAAATACTTTATTTCCTAAAACCTCTTCAATTCCTTATTATGACCATGAATTACCTGAAGAAGTATGGAATTATCCCAAAAATTATTACCATCATCAAGGATTAGAGGAATAGTCCCATTTTTTTTAAGGTTTACTGAGACATGCCCCTTCATTGCATTCGGGCCAATCAGCTAAATTTTGAAACCAATCTCAAACATAATTTATTTTAACACTTTGGAATACCCACCACATTTCTTGTGCTATTTCTAAACTACGTTCTGCATATTTTTGATTTTGTAATTCCGTACCATCAAATATTTTTGGATCATCATATTTTATAGGGAAACGTGCCTCTGCTCCTAAAACCAAAGGACAGCCTTCGTCAGCGTTACTGCAAGTCATTATAGCAGCAAATTGGCTTTTAGGATTAAATTCATGAGAATATATTTTTGAAAATCCTATGATAGGGTGTTCATTTTCTGTATATTTTATGGCATAAATGGGATTTTCTGCTTCTGAAATTTTAAGAACTTCAAATCCTTGATTTTTCAGGGTTTCTGCAACCTTAGGAAACATAGCGGTTGCCTCCGTACCTCCAGAGTAACAAAATACTTTCGGAATTTTAAAATAGTAAGCCATGGTTTGTGCCCAGATTTGAGAGAAATGGCTTCGACGGGAATTATGTGTACAAATAAAATTTAAACGAACACTTTCCGTTGAATTAACTTTTTTTTGAAGGTATTCCACTAATGGCTTTAAAATAGATTTCCTTTCTTCAGAAATGTTTTCATGATGAAAACCTTCAATAATTTTTTGAATAGTTAAAAGCATAATTAACAGCAATTTGTACCAGAAGAACAACAACTATTGGTTTTTCCCAAACTTTTTAATGGTACCTTTAGCTTTTCTTTAGGTATACCACAATGGTCAGTAGCTAAACAAGTAGTATATTTTTCTGTTAATTGAAAAATTCCCTGTTTGAATTCTAAACCAAAAATACCTATGGTTAAATCGGTTTGGTATTCTACTTCTAATTCTAAATTTTCGTTTTCAAAAAGGGGTTCAGAGGCAGCAATAATTTTGAATAATTTTTCTGAGGTTAATCTATGCTGATAATCATTAGCGTACCATAATTGAAAACTAACGAAACATTCTTTACGAATAGTATTTCCACAATCTATAAAATGTTTGGTTTTTTTTCCCATTTCAGTAATATGAAAATGTTCTGGAACCAATTTGCCATTAGGTAAAGCAAATTGAATAACCTCTAAATTTTTTAAATGATTTTTAAACTCTTGAATAGTCATATAAATTTTTGATTAATATTTTAATTTTTGGCTGGCTTTTACTAACAAAATCAATACAGGGACTTCTACCAAAGGGCCAATAACACCAGCAAAAGCTTGAGCGGAATGTATACCATAAACAGCAATTGCAACGGCAATGGCTAACTCAAAGTTATTTCCTGTTGCTGTGAATGATATAGAAGCATTTTTATCATAAGCTACTTTCATAGATTTGTTGATAAAAAAACTCATAAAAAACATAATCACAAAATAAAGAATTAAAGGTATGGCTACTTTTAAAACATCAAAGGGTAGTTCTAAAATTTTGTCTCCTTTTAAACTAAACATCAAAACAATAGTAAACAATAAAGCATATAAAGTAATTGGAGAAATAACGGGTACAAACTTTGTGTTATACCAAGTAATGCCTTTGGATTGAACTAAAATTTTTCTACTTAAAAATCCTGCTAAAAACGGAATTCCTAAATAAATTACAACACTTTGAGTTACCTCACTCATCGGAACATGAATATCAAAATTACCAATTCCCAATTTGGAGGGTAAAATGTTAATAAATATCCAAGCATAAAAGCTATAAGAAATTACTTGAAAAATGCTATTTAAAGCTATTAACAATGCTCCATATTCTCGGTTTCCCCCCGCTAAATCATTCCAAACGATTACCATAGCAATGCAACGTGCCAAACCAATCAATATTAAGCCTACCATATAATCGGGTTGGTCTTTTAAAAATAATACTGCTAATCCAAACATTAATAGAGGACCTAATACCCAATTAAGGAATAAGGATAAAAACATGGATTTTTTATCTTGAAATGCTTTGGGAAGCAAAGAATAATCTACTTTGGCAAGTGGTGGATACATCATTAAAATCAATCCTATTGCCAGTGGAATATTGGTTGAACCAACGGAAAGAGAATCAAATAAGGTTTTAATACCTGGAAATAAATAACCCAAAACTACTCCTATAAACATCGCAAGAAATATCCATAACGTTAGGTATCTATCTAAAAATTTTAACTTGGGTTGCATACGACTAAAAAAGACTTACAATTTTTTGCAATTTTACGAACAATATTTGATATATTCGGAATTTTACGAACAATATTTTTTTTGAATTTATTCAAAAATGTTGTTAATCAATTTTTTAGCAAGTTGAAAATTTTCTTTATGAATGCAATATTTTGTAGTAGGCGGGGTAATATTCCCTTGAATAAGCCCTGCATTTTTTAATTCATTTAGATGCTGGGAAAGGGTAGATTTTGCAATAGGTAGTTCCTCTGCCATATCTCCATGATAACAACAAGCTTTGGAATGAAGTATTTTTAAAATAGCCAAACGAACTGGATGGGCTAAGGCTTTTGCAAACCTAGCTGTTAGGATTTGTTCTTCTGAAAATGAATCGTTTTTTGAGGGCATGAATAATCAATTAATTATTAGCAAATATACGAACAAAATTGATTCTTTTAAAAATTATTCCAATTCTTTTAAATTCAGTCTAATATAATATTTTTGACGATGAACTGTAACGTATTAATAATTAACGTATTAATAAAACATTATAAACTTCTTGAATAGTTTTTCCATTCGCCCACTTACCTTTCACCAGAACCATATAAACTCCTTCTGGGAAGCTTTCCCCACCCCACTCTATACCTTGAAATACTAATTTACCAGTATTATTGTAAATAAACATTTCATAATCCATAGGCTCTCCAGTTATAGGTTTTAAAGTTTCATTCTTTCCATCTTGATTAGGTGTAAATGCGTTGGGCATATACAACAAATTGCATTCATTTCTAACAGTAATTTCTTCAAAAGTTGAACAGCCATTGGCATCGGTTCTTAAAACAGAGAAAATCCCGGGTTCTTTCACTAATATTTTTCTTGAGGTTTCGTTTGTACTCCAAAGGTAATTTTGGGAATTCCCTGCATCTAATTCAATAGAACCTTTAGTTGGACAAAACGTTGTATCAAAAGGCATAATTCTAATCCATGGTGGTGAAATAGTTACTTGAAAAGTATCCACCCATTCACATATTGACGAACGAATAAATTTTACTGTATAAATACCATTTTGAGCTATGGTGAAAGTATCTGAAATAAAATTTCCGTTCCATATAGCTTGTGCATCGTTAAAAGGGTTGGTAAATGTAATCAATGGCAAATCACAAACTAACGTATCAGGGAAATTATGTTTAGGTGTATCTATAAAAACTAAATTAACAAAAAATAACTCAGGGCATTGACCATCACCATAATAAATTTTGACGTTATATCGCCCAGAACGATTGACCTGTATAGATTGACTAGAAAATCCATTAGACCAAAAATAACTTGCTCCTGGGTTTTGTGCATCTAATGTAACAATTTCTTCTTTGCAAGCATAAAGTATATTTTGAGAAAATGGATTTTGTGGTTTTCCGTAAACTTTAATGGTTTTGGAAACTTTATAACCTTGCTGGGTCAATGTAATGGTATAATCTCCCGGTTGAACAAAGGAATAAGAAATACAGTTATTAGATGTTATAAAAGTTTGGTTATTGATATACCATTCAAAATTTCCTTGTAAATTGGAAGTTGCACAAAGCGTAAAAGTATCTGTAGCACAAACAGATGGCGGAATTTGAAAGTTGAGATTGGGTACTAATAAATAAGATTGTACAAAGTTTGGTAAACCATATTGAACCAAGTAATTGGTAGTAGGCAAGCCATTCAGTAAAAAGTTACAAGCAGTACCATTCAAATTAGGTTTTTCAATCACTGCGAGAGCTTGTGCATCTTTTTTTGCTACATACATTTTACCGTCTATTGCGTTAGAAATGTCTCCTATCCAAATTTCGGGTGTGAATAATGGGGAAGTCCATGAGCCTATAGTTATTAATTGGTTTTGATGATTCCATTGAAAAACTTCATTGACTAATGCACCGCCTTGTGCAAAATAATACCCTGTTGCATATAATATTTGACCATCGGGTGAAAAACTCACTCCATAAGGATTTCTTATACTTTTGGTTCTATAATTAGACAATATACCATTCTGAAAATCAAAACGTTCTACTAAATTTAAGTAAGGAATAGCACAGGCTACTTGATTTCCCTGTAAAGAAAATTTCATTGTTCCTGATGCAATTACACTCGTTCCTGTATGAACTGTACCTATAAATGTTATAATAGGATTACTAATTCCTTGTTGCGTGATTGAATAACATACAAATTTATCAGAATTCCATTCGTGAGTTAATAACCAAAAATCTTTTTGATTGTTTTGATGAACAGCAGTTATTTTTTCACAGGTAGGCTGATATAATAAATAGGGTCCATTAAGTATAGTTTGTTGACTTGCACTCAATAAATAATAATGTAATCCTCCATTTCCAAACGCACCATTAACAAAAAGATATAGGGTATCTTCTTGAGTGGGAAAGGGTACAAAAATGGAAGATTGAGCGGCATCGGGATTTCCAATAAGTTGATTGCTAATTAATTGATGATTTTTTCCATATAGATTTTGTCCGTTGGTATAAAATAATAGATTCCCCAATGAGTCAGAAATAGTAGCACAGCCTTCTTCTGTTTTTAAACGGCCATTAGTTACATGTTCAGCAAAACCGTTAGTAAATTGTAAACCATTAAAATTTCCAAAATACCAATAATTGGCTTGAAATTGTGAATATCCTTGAAAAAATAAACCTAAAAACAAAAGAGATTGTAAAATTCTAGCTTTGAACATGAGTAGCAAAATTATAAAAAATTCTTTTTATGATAAAAACAATATTTACATTTTATCCACTTTTATTGGATTCCGAATATTTTTTTATAATTTTGCAACGATGCAAAAAATTGCCGGCAATTCTTCGATTCACCACCTGCTATTTTTCGTTTTATTTATTATTTCTTCGGGATGTTCTCATGCTGAACCATGCTACTCATGTCCTGAATATATTGAACAAAAAATTTACTACGAAAAAAAATATCCTTTCATAAGATATCATTATAACATTTTTCAATGGTCTGATTATAAAGCTATAGAGCCCATGGTTCAATCTATGAAAAATGTTGGTTCCCGTAAACTTAAAGTGATTCATTTTGGAGATTCTCATGTCCAAGCTGATATTTTTACTCATGAAATTAGAACTAGATTACAAAAAGTTTTTGGAGAAGGAGGTAGAGGAATGGTATTTCCTTATTCCGCAGCAAGAACTCACCCAGGTTCCGATTATACCACAACTTTTACGGGGCTTTGGGAAAGTGCTAAAAATGTTCAATTTCAACCCAAATTAGACATCGGAATTTCAGGAGTTACCATAAAAACCTTTGACAAAAAAGCTACTTTTACCATTCGCTTTGCTCCTAATCCTCAACACGCTAACAATAAAATTCTAAAAATTTATAGAAAATATTCAGAAAATAGCTACGATTTAAAAATTTTACCTGGTGGTGTTCAACAATCTGCTGTTTATGTAAATACAAAATTAAATCCTGATAAGCCTTTTGTAGAAGTAGAATTACCTAAAGCTAGTGATAACCTAACTTTTTATATTTACCAATCTGAAAAAAATCAAACCTTTTTTGAATGCCATGGTATATCATTTGAAACACCTGAAAATCAAGGAATTTTATACCATAGTGTAGGAATTAACGGTGCTGGATTTTTAAGTATTTTAAGACAAAACCTCATGGATCAACAAATTGCAGATATGCAACCCGATATTTTGGTTATTGATTTAGGTGGTAACGATTATTACGCAGGGATTAATGAACCCATGTATGAATACAATTTAAGGGCTATCATTAACCGATTTAAAAATGCAGCGCCTAATTCTACTATTATCATTTCATGTTCTCATGACCTTTATAGAGGTGGATTAAGTATTCCAGAAGTTGGTAAGGCTCAAGCTATTGCTAAAAGGGTTGCTTTTGATACCCAATCTGTTTTTTTTGATTATTATAACGTTTCTGGTGGTCGTTATTCTATGCTAGAATGGCATAAAAATAACCTTTGCCAATGGGATAGAGTACACCTAAATTTCCCAGGCTATAAATTAAGAGGAGAGCTTTACGCTAATGCTTATCTTAATACTTATCATCAAATCTTACTTAACGGAATTTTTGATAAATCCGATTTGAGTTTAGTGGTATTGAATAAAGAAGAACCCAAAAAAATTCCAACAGCATTAGTAGAAAATACCCATTCTCATAAAAAAGAGGAAGTTAAAATTGTAAAAAAAGTACCAGTAAAGGCTTGGCATAGAGTAAACAAAGGAGAATATTTATCCATGATAGCAGATAAATACGAAGTTACTGTTACTGATATTCAAAAATGGAATTTCATAAGAGGTAACACCATTTATGCCGGTCAATATTTAACGATTTATACAGATTCATCTTTAGTCCCCAAAAACCAGATTATTCAAAAAATTGTATCACACTTACCCAAAACACAACAAACCCATATTTCTAATCATACTAAAAATTCTTCCTTACAAGTACAGAACAAACAAATAGCTTCTAACCTAACCACTCAAAATAATATTACCAAACCTCTAAACTCTAAAAATCAGACTTCAAAAAAATACACGGTAAAAAGTGGTGATAATTTATGGCTCATTGCAAAAAAACATAACGTTTCTGTTGAAAAACTATTGAAAATCAATCCAGGGAAAGATAAAAAGCTAATGCCCGGTGATATCCTTAATTTGCCGTAACTCAAAATGGACTTTTGGAAATTTTTTACCTATTCATCAGAATACTTACCTACTTTTACTTCTGGCATTTTTGCCATTTTTTTTGTCATTTTTTATTTGGTTTGGTCAATCACTCAGCATCAAGTTACATTTAGAAATACCACATTATTGGTTTTTAGTTTGTATATCTATTATAAACTATCCAACGAGTTTGTTATATTTTTGATGTTTTATGCTTTGATTGATTATTTCATTGCCTTACAAATTCATAAAGAAAAAAAGGATAGCCTCAAAAAACTTTTGCTTTATACAAGCGTTTTTATCAATATTAGTATCTTATTTGTTTTCAAATATTTAGGATTTACTCTTCAAACATGGAATCTTTGGACAGGTCAAGATGTTTTTATTCCTCAAATCATAGCCCCTTTAGGGATTTCTTTTTGGATTTTTAGAAGTCTTTCTTATATTTTTGATGTTTACAATGAAATAATTGAAAATCCTGAAACCAATTATTTTCATTATTTACTGTATTTAAGTTATTTTCCAACTATTTTAGCAGGCCCAATAAGTAAAGCAGAACCTTTCTTAGAGCAAATCAAAAATAAAACTCATATTGATGACAAAATCATTAGCTTAGGTTATTGGTTAATTATTAGCGGTTTAGCCAAAAAAGTGATTTTATCAGACCCTTTAGGTTCCAATTTTATACTAAGGATATTTGAAAATCCTGGTTTTTATACAGGTTTGGAGTCATTAATAGCGGCATTTGCTTACGGATTTTATTTATACAATGATTTTTCTGGATATACCGATATGGCAATCGGTATGAGTTTGTTAGTGGGTATTCAAATTCCACAAAATTTTAACGAACCCTTTAAATCTCAATCCATTACAGAATTTTGGAGACGTTGGCATATTACTTTATTTCAATGGTTTAATGATTATGTTTTTACACCCTTAAATTTTTCATTAAGAAGTTGGGGAAAAAGTGCAGCAATTTTTAGTATGATGGTAACCTTTTTATTATCAGGAATTTGGCATGGAGCCAATTTTACTTTTATTGTTTGGGGGCTTCTACATGGACTTGCTATCAGCTATGAAATTGCTACTCAAAAATTTCGTATCGCTTTAAAAAATTTCTGGGGTACACATTTTCATACCATTTTCAGTATTTTGTTTACTTATACCTTCCTTACTTTTACATTTTTCTTTTTCAATTCCCCTTCATTAGAAAGTAGTTTCAAAATGTTTGATAGAATTTTGAACGATTTTCATGCAGAATTATTCTTAAAATGGTACGAGGAATATAAAATTGTAGCTCATATATTGCTAGCTGGTATTATTTTACATTTTCTTCCTAACTCATGGAAAAAATTTTTTGAATCACAATTTATAGTTTTACATTGGAGTTTAAAAATTATTGTAATTGTAATAATGGTTATAGTAATTTATCAATTTAAAACGTTAGGGTCTATACCCTTTGTTTATTTACAGTTTTAGGTTTATTTGGGCGTCCCCCCTTAGATTCGCTACAATCGGGCTGCTACTTTTACGCTTAAACTCAATTTGGAAAGTTTATGAAAACAAAATTATATAAAAAATAGAGTTTATGAACAATTCATTAAAAATGGCTTACCAGTTAATTGTTAGCGATTAATAAGTTAATTTAAAACATTATGTATATATTCGGTTGTTGAGTAGTGAGTGAAGCGAACCTACCGAAACAACCGATTTCCCACGAAACATGGTCATTTCGGTACGGCAACGCCTACTCAATGACCAGTCCACATGCGGTTGTTGAGTAGTGAGTGAAGCAAACATACCGAAACAACCGATTTCCCACGAAAAATGCTCATTTCGGTACGGCTACGCCTACTCAATGACCACAGGTACGGCTACGCCTACTCAATGACCACA
>CALLMJ010000084.1 GCA_938006875.1 uncultured Bacteroidia bacterium | reverse complement strand
TACACTCCAAGCGATGGGGTCGGAAGTAGCATTACCGCAAGTATTGGTAATTTGAACGGAATAGGTACCATTAGCCGTAGGAGTATAAGTGATACCATTAGCCCCTTGAATAGCCACGCCGTCTAAGAACCATTGGATATTTCCCGAGGTATAATTCAAAATGGATAAATCGGGACCTTGCAACGAAATAATAGGAGTTGAGGGAATATTTTCCGCTTGAACAGCGTACTGGTTAGTTATTTGGCAACCATTATCAAGGGTTTCTGTAACCGTTAAAGTATAAGAACCTGTTTGATTGTAAACTACATTAATAGAATTACCAGAAGCATTACCTTGAATATTCGCACCGTTTCCATCAATAGACCAAACAAAATTTCCACCATTTGAACTAGAAACTGTATAAGTTTGACTTCCTTGGTTAATACATATCATTGGATTTCCCGCAATAGTAGGAGGTGTAGCAGGTGCACCTTGTAAAATAATAGGCTCAGAAGGTTGAGAAGTACAAGAATAATTTTTAGCTACTACGGTATAAATACCGGGTTGAACAGTAGAATAGGTATTTCCTGTAACGCTAGGAATTTCTACACCATTTAAATACCAGGTATGCGTTCCAGAATAGCCCGAAGATAATGTAACAGGACCATTACAAACGGAAGTATTTGATGCACTCAATAAAGGTTTTGCAGGAACTTCACACAAAGGAAAATTGGGAGCAGGATTTACATAATCACAATATTGCTTAATATCTGTCCAAGTATTATAACCAGCTTGGGTTATTGCAGTGGGTAGAGGTCTCCAAATCAAGGTATTAAAACCCGCAGGATTTAAAATAGGCACTACTAACCTTCCGATTTTGGTTCTCGTAGAAGTTACTAACTGTCCTACACTTGGATTATTTAGAACTGAATTTACATTGATTACTAAATAGTTAGAACCTTTTCCTTTGGTCATTTCAAAGTATTTAGGGTCTGTTTGAGCGTCATAAGGTCCATCATAGGCGTGGTCAATTTGTACGCCATTCAAATCTAAATCTACGTTATTCACGAAAAAAGAAAAGTTAGATGAACCTAAAGGGAAATCATTACCCTGTGTTTTTTGTATAAAAACATCAATATAGAGATTAGAACCTACCACTAGTTGTTCTACCTCTACTTTAAAAGCTTTTTGTTGAGCAATAGCTTGTGTAAAGAGCAAGCATACTACTATTACGATTAAAATATTTTTCATAAGCTATTTGTTTAAGTTATTGAATTTGACTGAAATACAATTTTTCTGCGTTGGATTTTACAATTTGAAAATCTTTTTCATTTACAATGCCATCAAGGTTTGCATCTTGAATGATGTAACCTGTTAGTTGGTCATCTTTTGCTTTAGAGACAACGTAGAAGTCAGAGGCATTGATTTCATACATATCTCCTGTTTCATTATGGACATTTCCTGCAATCATAACGGCTTTACCATGAAGGATTTTAGTATCGCCAAAAACGTTTTGAGCGTTAGTCAAATCGCAAGTTGATTGATGAGAAACCACATTTTTAGAAGCAATGGGTAAATGGTTACGATGCTTAACAACAACATAATAAGCATTCCCCGTTGCACTAAAATGCAGAATAGGGCTGAGCGTAGCATAATCCACCACAGAACCATCTTTTAAAAGGAAACCTTTCTTCGTTTCCAAAGGATTTGTTGAGAGCGATGTTCGGATTTCTATGTTTACGATATCTACCGCATCATTAGGAACGTTTGCATGATTTTTTTTCAATTCATTCACCAAAAGCGTTGTCATAGAACTTCCTTGTAAAGGTCCTTCCAATAATACTTTAATTTTTACTTCAAAAGCGTAACTTTTTGTAAAAAAGAGCAAAAATAAAAATGTAATTAAAAATTGTTTTTTTATCATAAAAATATAATTTTAAATAGAAAATGAGGTTCCACAACCACAAGTATTTTTTGCATTCGGATTGATAAATTCAAATCCTCTATCATTTAAGCCACTTCCATAATTAATATGCATACCATTCAAATACATGACATGCTTTTTATCAATAATGAAGGAAATGTTTCCTTTTTGGAAATGGATATCATCTTCAGTGGGGCGGTCTAGATTTAATACATAAGTTAAACCTGAACAACCTCCTCCTTTCACACCTACTCTAACGTGTTGAAATTCAGTAGATTTTTTTAGTTCATTAGCAAATTGTTCTAATGCACTTTCACTAAATGTTAATTGTAAATCTTCAATCACCATAATTCTTACAAAATATTTTCACAAATATACGAAAAAATACTTAATGAAGTTTCAAATCATTTTTTTTTTTTAAATTTTGTTCACATTTTCTTCTGAGAGACTCTAATATCCTCCATTATTGCATTTTATAAACATGAAAATATGAAGTAATTAAACATAAATCTACCATGTTTCTGAAAAATTAAACTCCTTGAAAATATTAATTATCTTTTTTAGATTTAGCTCAAAGGATTTAATAGAATAAATCTAAATTTTCTTATTTTTGCTTCATGAATACTTTTGTTTCTAAGTTACCCAAAGTTGGTGAAACTATTTTTACGACCATGAGTGCATTAGCACAAAAACATAGTGCAATGAATTTATCACAAGGCTTTCCAGATTTTTCATTAGACGAATTATTATTAGAATGCTTAAAAAAAGCAATAATTGATTCCTCTCATCAATATGCGCCTATGGCAGGTTTACCGATTTTAAGAGAATTTATAGCAGAACAATGGTTTGAAAAACATCAATTTTCAATTGACCCTGTTTCTCAAATAACTATTACCAGCGGTGCAACTGAAGCCATTTTTGATGCCATACAAGCGATTGTACATCCAGGAGATGAAGTCATTATTTTAGAACCTTGTTATGATTCTTACATCCCAGCAATATTAATTGCAGACGCTAAACCTATTACCATACCATTAGAGTTTCCATCATACCAAATAGATTTTCAAAAAATTTATGATGCTATAACCCCAAAAACAAAAGCCATCATAATCAATACCCCTAACAACCCTACAGGTTCCATTATAACTCATGAAGAATTTTTACAACTTGAAAAACTATTTGAGCAATTTCCTCAATTATATCTCATAAGCGATGAAGTTTATGAAAATATTATTTTTGATGGGAATAAACATCATTCGGCTCTGGATTACAAAGGATTAAGAAATAGAACCTTTGCAGTTTATTCATTTGGTAAAAGTTTACACGTAACCGGTTGGAAAATCGGCTACTGCATTGCATCCCCAGAATTAACCTTAGAATTCCGAAAAGTACACCAGTATGTAACTTTTTCTTCTGCAACTCCTTTACAACACGCCATTTATCAATATTTAAAACAAAACCCAAACTATTACCAAGAACTTCCACTATTTTTTGAAAAAAAACGTAATCTTTTTTTAGAACTTATTCAAGGTACACAATGGAAACCTTTAAATTGCTCAGGAACTTATTTCATTTTATTAGATTATTCCGATATTTCACAAGAAAACGATGTAACTTTTGCAAAAAAACTCACAGAACAATCGGGTATTGCTTCCATTCCTATATCCGTTTTTTATGAAAACCCTGTTGATAACAAAGTATTGAGATTTTGTTTTGGTAAAAAAGAAGAAACCTTGCAAATGGCTGCTGAAAAACTCAAAAAAATAGGTTTTTAAATTAGAATGAAAAGTTAAACATACAACTCAATCTTTAAAGTTAGTAATACCAATTTCAAGAACTTTCATAAAAAATTTCCTTAATTTTGTAGATTTATGTGTGGAATTGCTGGGTGGATTGATTTCAAAAATCCTAATGATTATACTCAAAACCTTGAAAATGCTCTTTTAAAACTTCATTTGAGAGGTCCTGACCATACCGCTATATTACACCAAAATATAGTGCATTTAGGTCACGCAAGGCTTTCTATTATTGATGTTTCTGATGTAGCTCATCAACCTATGTTTAACTATGAACATAACCTTTGTATCGTTTTTAATGGAGAAATTTTTAATTTTTTGGAACTCAAACAAGAATTAATTAATGAAGGTTATAAATTTCAAAATCAATCCGATACAGAAGTAATATTACAATTATATCAAAAGGAAGGAGAAAAATGTTTTCAACGTTTAAATGGTTTTTTTGCTTTTGTTTTGTACGATATTACTCAAAAAAAAGTTTTTATAGTTCGAGATCGCTATGGAATTAAGCCTTTATATATTCATCAAAATGAAAATAGTTTGTTTTTTGCATCAGAATTAAAGGCTTTAATGGAATTTCCTATTCCTAAAAATATTCAAAATGCTGCTGTAGGTTTATTTTTTAATCTAAACTATTTGCCTCCTAATATTTCCATTTATGAAGATGTACAACCTTTTCCTTATGCTCATTATGCAGTCATTGAAAATCAAAACATTCAATTCCATAAATATTACGAAATCAAACCTCAAAAAATTTTATCTTTAGACTATGAACAAGCTCAAAAAGATTTACTCAATTTATTGGAAGATGCAATACAAAAACGTTTAATTGCTGATGTCCCATTGGGAGTATTTTTATCTGGCGGGATTGATTCTTCTGTAATTGCTACTTTAGCAGCTAAACATCAAAAACATCTAAAAACTTTTTCTATCGGATTTGAAAATCCTTTGTATGATGAAACTTACTATGCAAAATTAGTAGCTCAAAAAGCTCAAACCGAACATACCGTTTTTACTTTAAAAATGGAAGAACTCTATGAAAATTTGTTTCATGTTTTGGATTATCTAGATGAACCATTTGCAGATGCTTCTGCTATCAATTTTTACATACTTTCTAAATATACCCAACAACAAGTAACAGTTGCACTCTCAGGAGACGGAGCCGATGAGCTTTTTGGTGGTTATACAAAACATGTTGGAGAATATCAAGCAAGACAAAATCATTTAGCAAATCAAATTTTAAAGGTCATTCAACCTGTTTTGAATTTCATTCCTTCTAATAGAAACTCTAAATTGGGACGTAAAATTTGGCAAATACAAAAATATGCAAAAGGTTTAAAAGATTCTTCAGCAGAAAGATACTGGAAATGGTGTTCCGTTTTAGAAGAAAATGTATTACCCAAACTCTTAGCTTTGGATTACAATAAAACCCATTTTAACCAAATCAAAAACTTTTATACGCAAAATATTCAAGAAAAAAGTATTTCCATGAATGATGTATTTTTAACCGATTTACAATTGGTTTTATCGGGAGATATGTTAGTAAAAGGAGATAGAATGTCTATGGCAAATTCCTTAGAAGTAAGAGTACCTTTTTTGGATTACCGAGTAGTGGATTTTGTGAATCAATTACCCTCAGAATACAAAGTTTATGGAAATATGAGAAAAAGAATTTTACAAGATGCTTCAAAAAAAATCCTCCCTTCAGAACTATATAACCGCCCCAAACAAGGTTTTGAAGTCCCTTTAAAAGATTGGTTTTGTGGACCTATGAAATCTTATTTAGAAAAAGAAATTCTTAACCTTGATTTTGTTCAAGAACAAGGAATTTTTCATTATGAAAAATTAAAAGAACTTTGCCACATGGTTTGGGAAGGAAAAAATACCAAAGAAGATTGGACTTTGTGGTCAGTAGTAGTTTTTCAACATTGGTATAAAAAATATTATCAAGCATAAGACATGAATACTCATTTAGATACTTGGGAATTAGGTGGAAAAACCTTTAAAAGTAGAATTTTACTAGGCACTGCACGTTATCCAAGCCCTGCACAAATGAAAGAAGCTTATTTAGCGGCTGAAAATGAAATTATCACAGTTTCTATACGTAGAGTTAATTTAGAACAAAAAGAAAATACTTTTTTATCGGATGATTGGTTTAAACGATTTCAATTATTACCTAATACTTCAGGTTGTTTTACAGCAAAAGAAGCCATATTAGTAGCTCAATTAGCCCGCGAAGCTACTGGAACCAACTGGATAAAAGTGGAAATCACAGGAGACGAAACTACTCTCCTGCCCGATCCTATTGAAACATTGAAAGCCTGTGAAGTTTTAGTCAAAGAAGGATTTGTGGTTTTACCTTATTGTTCCGACGACTTGGTTTTATGTCAAAGATTAGAGCAAGCAGGTTGCGCGGCAGTAATGCCATTAGCCTCTCCCATAGGTTCAGGATTAGGAATTAGAAATGCTCACCAAATTCAATTAATTAAAAACACCGTTTCAGTTCCTGTAATTATTGATGCAGGTATAGGTACAGCTTCTGATGCTTGTTTAGCTTTAGAATTAGGTTGTGATGCGATTTTATTGAATACCGCAGTAGCCGAAGCAGAAAAACCTGTTCATATGGCTTTAGCTATGAAATACGCCGTTCAAGCTGGACGACTGGCTTATTTATCAGGGCGAATTCCTAAAATTTTTCATGGAAAAGCATCTTCTCCTTTAGAAGATATTATTGGTAGTTAAGCTAATAACCCATAAATAAGAAAAAGTTATTTGCTATGCCCATAAAATCACATAAAAACTCTTCTATTCTATCAAATATCTTTGGATTGATTTAAAAGGTGGTATTTCTTTCGATAGGCATTGAACAGAAATTTTTTTTGTTGGTCAAAAGAATTGGAACCTGAATGGATAAAAATATTAAACCAATTTTGGTAGATGTCAGGTTCAGATTTTTTCAATAAATCTGCATTGATTTTCTTTTTTTTTAGGAAATCTATAAAATCATTTTCCGTCATAAGCCCATTTGACCCAAATTGCACCCCAAGTAAAACCACCACCAAAGGAAGTTAGAATTAAATTGTCCCCTTTTTTTAGTAGAGTTTCATAATCTCTCAAACATAAAGGAATCGTGGCGGCGGTTGTGTTACCATATTTATGAATATTTACCATGACTTTATCAGGATGAATGCCAGTTCTTTGTACGGTAGAATCAATAATTCTTTTATTGGCTTGATGAGGTACTAACCAGTGAATATCTTCGGATTTTAGATGGTTTTTGTTCATAAGTTCTAAGGAAACTTCTGCCATTTTTACAACGGCATACTTAAATACATTTTTACCTTCTTGATAAACAAAATGTTCTCTATTTTCAACAGTCTTAAAAGTAGCAGGTCTTTTAGATCCACCCGCTTTCATGTGTAAAAATTGAGCACCATTACCATCAGAATAATGAATAAAATCTTTTATTCCTATATCATCGGTAGTAGGTTCTAACAAAACAGCACCCGCACCATCACCAAAAATAATACAAGTATTTCTATCGGTATAATCAATAATAGAGGACATTTTATCTGCACCCACTACAACCACTTTTTTGTAAGAACCCGTTTGTATAAATTGAGCACCAACGGTTAAAGCATAAATAAAACCAGAACAAGCAGCAGATAAATCAAAACCCCAAGCTTTTTTTGCTCCTATTTTATCACAAACAATATTTGCTGTAGCAGGAAAAACCATATCTGGAGTAACGGTTGCAAATATCAATAAATCAATTTCAGAAGGTTCAATATTAGCTTTTTTACATAATTCTTGAACAGCGGGAATAGCCAATTCAGAAATTCCTAAATCATTACCAACCAAAATTCTTCTTTCTTCAATACCCGTTCTTTCTTTTATCCATTCATCCGTTGTATCAACCATTTTCTCCAAATCTAAATTGGTTAGACGTTTTTCAGGAAGATATCCTGCAACGGCGGTAATAGCTGCATGTATCATTTTTAAATTAAACAACAAAATTAAAAGTTTTATGAATAAAAAATCAATTTCCATTCAAAAAACTCTATTTTTAATATTGTAAACTATTCATTATCAAAAGGCATTTGTTTTTTTGTCCAAAGTATTACTTTTTCAAGAGTTAATCCTTGAACAATAATAGAAAACAAAACAATAGCATAGGTAACAAAGATAACTAAATCACGATTGGGATTACCTATTGGAATAGATAGAGCCATTGCTAAGGAAAGCCCTCCTTTCAAACCTCCCCAAGTCAATAAAAATTCTGATTTTTGGGGAAATTTTATCCATTTGTTAAATAGCAAAATGGGTAAATATATAGACAAAAACCTAGCCACTAATATCACTCCAATTGCAAACAAAGATAAAAGCACAAATCCAATAGTATGTTGAATAACAATTAGTTCTAAACCCATTAAAACAAAAAGAAGAGCATTTAGAAGCATATCAGCAGTTTCCCAAAAGCCATCTAAATATTCACGGGTTTTATCCGTCATAGCTAATTTTTTACTTTTACTACCTGTAATTAAACCACAAACCACCATAGCTAAGGGACCAGAAATATGCAAATATTTTGCAGCAGTATAACCACACATAACTAAAGCAATGGTTATAATTAGTTCAGTTTCGTAATGGTCAATAGCTCTTAATGCAATAAAACCGATATAACCCAAAAAAATACCAAATAAAAAGCCACCACCAGCTTCCAAAGCAAATAATTTTAAAATATCTGCTACTGCTAAATCTTGATTAGCGAATGCCATTTCATAAATCACTGTAAAAGTAACGATAGCAGTACCATCATTAAACAAAGATTCTCCAATAATATTTAATTGAAGTTTTTTAGGCGCACCCGTTTTTTTCAAAATTCCGAGAACTGCAATAGGGTCAGAAGGAGTAATTAATGCACCAAATAATAAACAAATCAAAAATGGTGCTGGCTGACCTAATACAGTAGAAACTACATCAAATCCAAATCCTGCTACAAACGTAGAAATTATTACTCCCACAATTGCTAAAATTGTGATGGATATTTTTTCAGCTTTTAATGATTTTAAATCTGTATGAAATGCACCTGCAAAAAGTAAAAAACTTAAAATCCCATCAAAAACTAAACTTTTAAAATCAATTTTATTTAAAGCTTCTGAAAAAAATATAAAACCTTCAGGATAAAAATCATGTATCAACATCATAATAATTGACAACAAAGACGATAAAGCCATTAAACCAATTACCTCCGGAAATTTAATAAATTTTACGTTGATAAATCCTAAAATAGCAGTTAGAAGTATTAAAAAAGCAATCAGTTCAACCATAAACTCTATTGAAAAAAAGCAAAAATAAGTTTTTAAAAAAATTTGTCAAGAAAAACTTATGAAAGGACTATTGATTTCTTGAATCTTAAAAAAAGTTACCTTTGCGAAGTTTTAGAAATGAAAAAGATTATCTGGGCTTTATTGAATGCTATTGGAATCGGTCCTTGGGTTCAGTTAGCTGTTAGAAGTGAATTAAAAGAAAATGGCTGGAGTCAATCATTTATACACAAAAAACCCATAGATAAAAATGGAAATCCTATTCCATGGCTAACCTATTCCTTTTTAGATTTTATACAACCTCGTTTACAAAAATCTTTTTTGATGTTTGAATACGGCTGCGGTAACTCTACCATTTGGTTTTCAAAATTCATTCAACATATTGATTCTATTGAACATGAAAAAGATTGGTACCATCAAATCAAACCTCAATTGCCTCCAAATGCAACGCTTTATTTTAGAAATCTAGAAACGGACGAATACGAAAAAAGTATTTTATTAACTCCTCATTTTTACGATATTATATTAATTGACGGTAGAAAAAGATTGGAATGTGCAGAATTTGCTATTCAGAAATTAAAAGAAAATGGAATCATAATATTAGATAATTCAGAATGTTATCCTGAAATTTTTGATTTTTTGAAATCTAAAGGATTTAAAGAAATTGGATTTACAGGCTTGCCGCCCATAGTTCCATTAAAAACTTGTACAACAATATTTTACAAGCCGAATAATATTTTAAATATTTAATAAAAATTTGAGTTTGTATTTACAAATTTTTTTGATTATCCTATTTAGTATTTGACGTATCACTTACTTATATCAAGTAGAATGTGAAGGTAGGCTGAGTAATGGAAAAATATTGAAAGAATAGAGAACCTAATTTTTAATCCGAAATTATGAAATTTCCCATTGATTTGTAATGTTTATGAAAAGGATAGTAGATTAAAGAGATAGTTATGAGAAGTTGCATTTATTGAGTATTGTATGTGTGAAGGAAGAATTGTATATTGAAAGGGTTTAATAGATTAAATAAGCAAATCTTGGCAATAAGCGTGAGGGATGCGAAGGGAACGCTCAAATAATTGCAATTTCGTGGGTTGTACTGGATTCGAACCAGTGACCCCTACCCTGTCAAGATAGTGCTCTAAACCAACTGAGCTAACAACCCATTTACAATTGCAAAATTAACATCTTTTTCTGAATAGCAAAAATTGTTTGTATATTTTTTTATTTACTATCTTTGTAGAAAGTTTTGAGCAATGAAAAAAAAATCCCTAATAATCGTTATTTTTTTCATTTTTTATTCACAAAAAATGTTAAGTCAAAAAAATCATTTACCCAACTCGGAAGTTAATCATTCAGAAAAAAATATATACCATAAAATCAATTTCCCATTAATTACAAAATCCACCAAAGCTTTAGAGGAATTTGTATTCCAAAAATTTTCTGTACTGAATGAAACAAAATCTACACTCAAAGTTTTTTCAGAAAAAGAAAGTCCTTACGGATTTCATGTTTTATTTCATCAATATTTTGACGAGCTACCAATTTATAATGCAGGCATCAAATTGAATTTAGACAAAAACTATAAGGTTATTAACGCCTTAAATTATTTACAAGTTTTTGAACCCAAAATTTATGGTAATTATACTTTTGATGTATCCTCTTTTATGGATATTCAAAGATTAAGGCTTCAAGCGAATCCAGAATTTGATATACATTTTTACCCGATTGTATTTAATGTACAAGGGAAATTGAGATATGCTTATCAGGTTCAAACTCAAATGGATAATGAATATTCCTCTCAAGAATGGATTTTAGATGGAGAAACGGGTGCTATTTTACATCATCAAATTTTGGCTGCATTTAAAACTCACCAAGATACAACCGGCAAAGGTTTTGCCTTCATTCCTGACCCATTAACCAAAGCAGGAGTTACTTATGGAAGTCCTTATGTAGATAGTAATGATTCTGATGTTCCAGTAATCAATCAACAAAGAGATACTGTAGTTTTAAAAGAAATAACTTTTTCTAATGGAACTTTTAAATTAGAAGGACCTTACGTAAAAATCACAGAATTTGAAAGTCCTGTAATACAGCCAGTAACTTCTAGTGATGGAAATTTTTTTTATGGAAGAGCTGCTAGTGGTTTTGAAGATGTAAATGCTTATTACCACCTTGATAGCATGCAAAGATATATTCAAAGTTTAGGATTTAACAATTTGGCAAATCTACAAATATTGGTAGATACCCATTCAAATTTTGGTCAAGATAATTCTTATTACACTTCAAGCCCAAGCCCAAGATTAGCTTTTGGTGAAGGGGGGGTAGATGATGCAGAAGATGCAGATGTTATCGTTCATGAATATGGTCATGCGTTATCTGCGAGTGGCTCTCCCAGTTCTAATTCAGGAAATCAAAGACAAGGGCAAGATGAAGGTATTGGTGATTATATTGCCGCTTCTTACTCTCGTAGTATAAACCCATTTAACTGGTTCAATATCTTTAATTGGGACGGGCACAATACTTTTTGGGGTGGAAGAAAATGTAATATTACGACCAAATACCCTAATATAACCGGTAATTTTTATAATTTTGGAGAATTATGGTGTACAGTTTTAATGCAAGCATGGGGAATTATTGGTAAAACCCACTCCGATAAAATCTTTTTTCAACATCTTTATATGAACGCCTCCAACCAAACTTTAAGTGACGCCGCTCAACTCATTCTTGACGCTGATACCATGATTTACGGTGGCGCTAATTCTATTCCTTATTTACAAATTTTTTGTGATTATCAATTAATTAATGATTCAAGATGTTCAATTGTCTCAAATTCCCATATTGTTTCCAATCATCTATTTAAAATCTATCCTAATCCTGCGTGTAATTCCATCATTTTACAAAATATTAACCATCTTGAAAAAGTACAACTTCAAATTTTTAACTCACTGGGTCAAATGGTTTGGCAAAATCAATATGATAATTTTGATGAACAAATCATTGATATTCAAAATATTCCGAATGGAATTTATGTAGTTCATGTATATTCAGGGAACAAAATGTTTTCAGAAAAAATTATGATACAAAAATAATTTTTTATGACTCGTTTAGAACAATTACAAGCCTTTTTACAAGAAGAACCTAATGACCCTTTTTTGAAGTACGCAATAGCAACAGAATATAAATCCATGAATGATTTACAAAAAGCCATTGAAACTTTTCAAAGTTTAGTGGAAACCAATCCTGACTACGTCCCTACTTACTATCATCTTGGAAAGTCTCTGGAGGAATTCAATCGTACTGAGGAAGCCATTGAAGTTTATGAAAAAGGGATTCAAGTTGCCATGAAAATGAAAGACCATCATGCTGCAAGAGAGTTAAGAGAGGCTCTTCAGCAGTTGACGTTTTAAATTTTTTTGTATTGAGCGTGCCACTCACTCCGCTCGCATCGGGTTGCTAGGTTTACACCGAGCTTGCCGAAATGGTTTCGCTTTCGCTTCGTCTTATCCATAAACTCAAAGTATCACAATCCTTTTATTTTTTCAAAAACATCAAAATGAAGTGCATCTTTTAGCCATGAGTATCCCACACGCATATCAAAATACTCTGCATTTTTTAGTTTCTCTCCAAATTATAAGTAGTATATCCTTTCTTTTTCCAAAAAGTCGCAGCAAATTTACTTCTTTGTCCGGTAGAGCAATAAAAAATAATAGGAATATCCTTGTTTAATTTGTTTTCATCAAGTTTTCCCATTGGAACATTCAAACCACCTAGATTTTCTTGTTCATGCTCAAAATTTTCACGTACATCCACCAGAAGATAAGGTTTTCCAGAATTTTTAATATTTTCCAGTTGCTCTAAATTGAGAACCATTTCTTTAGGAAAAATAGGTTTTTCGCATAAAAATTCATAATCAAACTGTTCAAAATTCCAGTTTTTATTTAAAGGATTTTCTGGATGATGAGTAAATTTAATTTTACGCTGTTCTAAGGTCAATAAGTTGATACTCAAAAATTGGTTATAAAACACTTGTTCATGTAAGTCTAAAAGAATTTTAATGACTTCATTAGCCATCAAAGAACCCATAACACCAGCTACTGTACCTATAATTCCTGCTGAACTACAAGCAGGAGAATTTTCTGGAGAGGGAGGTTGGGGAAACAAATCTCTCAAATTGGCGCTAAATCCTTCTTTTAATGGATAATTAAAAACCGAAAATTGACCTTCCCACTGATGTATAGCACCATAAACCAAAGGTTTTTCATATACAAAACAAGCATCATTCACCAAGTATTTAGTAGTAAAATTATCTGTTCCATCAATAATTACATCATAATGCGGAATGATTTCATGAAAATTATGTAAATGGACTCCATCATCAATAACCTGTAAATGAATTTCAGGATTCAGTAAGGATAAGTTTTTAGCAGCTTGTTCTGCTTTATTTTGGTTAATTTGGGAATACTGAAAAAGAATTTGCCTTTGCAAATTATGTATTGAAATGTTATCAAAATCTGCAATGGCAATGTTCCCGATACCAGCAGCGGCTAAGTACAATAAAATCGGAGAACCCAGACCACCCGCCCCAATCACCAAAACCTTGGATTGTAAAAGTTTTTTTTGACCCAATTCTCCAACTTCTTTTAATATAATTTGCCGTTGATAACGTTCCATATTCAGGAATTATCTTAAAAACTAAATATTGTGGTATGCTTTATAATACGTTTTGAAATTTAAAACTGACTGAAAAAAGTTTTCTAATTCATCAATATGCATTCTATATTGTTGCATAGTATCTCTTTCTCTGATGGTTACAGTATGATCTTCAAGGCTTTGATGGTCAACAGTTAAACAATAGGGAGTACCTTTAGCATCTTGTCTTCTGTATCTTCTACCAATAGCATCTTTTTCATCCATTTGAATTTCATAATCCCATTTTAAAATATCAAAAACTTTTTCGGCAAATTCTGGTAAACCATCTTTTTTAAGCAGGGGTAAAATAGCAATTTTGATTGGAGCTATTAAAGGATGTAATTTCAAAACGGTTCTTGTTTCAGTACCACCATCGGCAGTAGGAGCATCTTCTTCGCAATAACTATTACAATAATGAGATAAAAATAAACGGTCTAATCCCACAGATGTTTCAATTACATAAGGAATGTAAGATTCATTTTTTTCAGGGTCAAAATAGGTAAGTTTTTTACCAGAAAATTCTTGATGTTGTTTTAAATCAAAATCTGTACGGGAATGAATACCTTCTAACTCTTTAAAACCAAAGGGAAATTCAAATTCAATATCCACAGCAGCATCTGCGTAATGAGCTAATTTTTCATGAGGTTTAAAGCGAATGCGGTTTTCTGGCAAACCTAACATTTTATGAAATTCATATCTTTTTTGTTTCCATGTTTCAAACCATTCTTTTTGAGTACCAGGAGGGACAAAAAATTGCATTTCCATTTGTTCAAATTCACGCATTCTAAAAATAAATTGCCTTGCAACAATTTCATTTCTAAATGCTTTTCCTATTTGGGCTATACCAAAAGGAACTTTCATTCTGTTGGTTTTTTGCACATTTAAAAAATTTACAAAAATTCCTTGCGCAGTTTCAGGACGTAAATAAATGGTATTGGATTGGTCAGCAACAGAACCTAATTGTGTGGAAAACATCAAATTAAACTGCCTAACTTCTGTCCAATTTTTGGTTCCAGAAACAGGGCAAACGATTTCGCAATCTTCAATGAGCTGTTTTAATGCAACCATGTTATTGGCATTTAAAGCAGTATTCATTTTTTCTTCTACTTCAAGAGCTTTTAATGTAGAACGATGTTTAGATAAATAATTTTGATATTCAGAACTATTAATTGACCAACCATTTTTCTTAGCATTTTTTTCAGCTTCTTTGATGGCTTTTTGGCGTTGTTTTTCAATATATTCTTCTAAAAGGTGGTCTGCTCTATAACGTTTTTTGGAGTCTTTATTGTCAATCATGGGGTCATTAAAGGCATCTACGTGACCAGAGGCTTTCCAAACCGTTGGTTGCATTAAAATTGCAGAATCTAAACCTACAATATTTTCATGCAATTGAACCATAGCCTTCCACCATAAATTGGCTAAATTTTTTTTCATTAAAACTCCGTTAGGTGCGTAATCATAAACTGCACTTAATCCATCGTATATTTCAGAAGATTGGTAGATAAACCCATATTCTTTTGCATGAGAAACTACTTTACTAAAAACTTCACTGTATTCCATTTTTTAAATTGTTTGCAATATTACAAAAATCCTTATAAAACTCACTGAAAATTTTTATTCGTTTGAACTCAAAATCAACGATTTTAAGTCCGATAATTGGAATTTAGAGGATTTATCAATTTGTTTTTTGGATTGACGTATTATTGGAAAATTAGCTATAAATTCTTGAAAAGCATACCAGTACGCAGTATTCATCATAAATAAATTACCCATCATTTTTCCAAAGTATTTCATCAAGAAAATGATAAAACCTATTGTTGAAAGATGTAGGTAATGTAAATAGATTTTATTCCTCAAAATTATTTTTTGAACTTGTTTTTTAGGTTTTTTTTTGATGGTGTTAGATACATCATGGTAACAATAAGCATTATTTTCGTAATAACATTTATAACCCTTTCTCCAAGCCCTTATTCCTAGATCTAAATCTTCGTAGTAAAAAGGGTTGTATATTTCTAAAAATCCTCCTAATTCAATAATTTTTTTTCTATCAATTAAAGCATTTGCACCTGATAAAAAAAAGGAATAATGGAATTTTGAATGGGGATTAAAAAAGTTTTGAGTACCATCAATTTTGGTAAAATTAATTTTAGGAAATTTAGCTTGGTCTATGGTTTGATTTTGAAAGTTATTAATGCGAGACATAACCCCAAAAGTATCAGGAAATTCAAAAAACTTCAACATAGGAATAAAGAAGCCTTCTGTTAATTGAACGTCAGAGTTTAAAATAAAAACTAAGTCTTTTTGAGCTTTAAAAATTCCACGATTTACATTTCCTGAAAAACCTACATTGATAAAATTTTCAAGTAAAATAACTTTATTAGGGTAGTTTTTTTGTAGAAAATTAATGGAATCATCTTTTGAGCAATCATCAGAAATTATGATTTCAAAATTACTAATGTGAGAGGATTCCAAAGCTAGAAAAACAAAAGGTAAATTTTGTTCTAGTAAATTTTTACCATTGTAATTGGGAATAATAACAGAAATACTCTTCATAAAAAAGCAAAACACACGGCAATAAACCGTGTGTCAAAAAAATTAATTTTGATTTACAGACTCCAAGTATTCAAATTTTTAAATTTATTACGATAAATACCTTTCAAATCCATTAATAAACCATTTTGAGAAATTAAGGAACTGAAATCTGATTCATTGAGTTGTATGTATTGTTTATGGCTAACCGCTACTATAATTGCATCATAACCTGATGAACTTGGATTTTTTCCAATAGAAAAACCATATTCATGAACCACTTCTTCATTATCTGCTAATGGGTCAACTACTTCTACGTTAAGATTATAACCCCTCAAAGCATAAACTACATCAGCAACTTTGGAATTTCTAATATCAGTAACATCTTCTTTAAAAGTAACTCCCATGACTAAAATTTTACTTTTAGAAAGGTCTTTGCCTAAACGAATTAGTTCAGAAACACAGTTTCTTGCAACATAATCAGCCATGCCATCATTGATAGCTCTTGAAGCGGAAATAATTTTAGAAACAACTCCTAATTTTTCAGCCTTATAAACAAGATAGTAAGGATCAACACCAATACAATGACCACCCACTAAACCAGGTTTAAATTTAAGGAAATTCCATTTTGTTCCAGCAGCTTCAATCACTTCATAGGTATTAATACCCATTTTGTTGAAAATCATGGAAAGTTCATTCATTAAAGCGATGTTCATATCCCTTTGTGTATTTTCAATGATTTTGGCAGCTTCTGCAACTTTGATGGAAGATGCACGATGCACACCCGCAGTGATAACTAACTCGTAAGTTTTTGCAATATTTTCCAAAGATTCTTGGCAACAACCCGATACTACTTTTACTGTATTAGAAAGTGTATGTTCTTTATCACCAGGATTGATTCTTTCAGGAGAATAACCTACTTTAAAATCTTGTTTAAACTTAAGTCCAGAAGTTTCTAATATAGGAACACAATCCTCTTCAGTGCAACCTGGATAAACTGTAGATTCATAAACAACGTAATCACCTTTTTTAAGAACTTGAGCAACTGTTCTTGAAGCTGCTAAAACAGGTGTTAAGTCAGGTTTATTATATTTATCTATGGGTGTTGGAACAGCAACAACATAAAAATGAGCTTGCTTGAGGTCTTCAATCTTATCAGTAAAATGAATATCACAACCATCAAACTCTTCAGGTGCAAGTTCACAACTAGGGTCAATTTTATTACGCATCATTTCAATACGTTTAGAATTAATATCAAAACCAATAACTCTGATTTTTTTTGCAAATAAAAGAGCAATTGGAAGACCCACATAACCTAAGCCAATTACAGCAAGCGTTTTTTTCTTTTGAATTAAATCTTGGTACATTATTTATTTTGTTGTGCAAATTTATGGAATAGTTTTTTATAAAATCAAATTTTAATCCATTAATTTTAATAAATAATTGCCGTAACCACTTTTTTTCAAGGGTTCCGCTAACTTAACTAATTGATTTTTATCAATAAACCCCATTCTGTAAGCAACTTCCTCAATACACCCAATTTTTAAACCTTGTCTTTGTTCAATGATTTGAACAAAATTTCCTGCATCTAATAAAGAATCATGAGTTCCAGTGTCTAGCCATGCTGTACCTCTATTCAAAATACGAACACTGAGATTTCCGTTTTTTAAATAAATCTTATTTAAATCGGTGATTTCTAGTTCTCCTCTTTGGCTGGGTTTTAAACTTTTAGCATAATCAACTACTTGATTATTATAAAAATAGATACCGGGTACAGCATAAGAAGACTTAGGATTTTTAGGTTTTTCTTCTAAATCTAAAACTTTACCATCTTTATCAAAATAAACAACCCCATATCTTTCAGGGTCATGAACATGGTAAGCAAAAACTATCGCACCGTCAGGATTATGGCAAGATTGTAAGATTTTGGATAAACCTTCACCATAAAATATGTTATCCCCTAATATCAAGGCAGCTTTATCTCCATTAATAAATTTTTCACCAATAATAAAAGCATGTGCTAAACCATCGGGGCTTGGTTGGACTTCATAAGAAAAACTCATACCTAATTGGGAACCGTCTCCTAAAAGATCCCTAAAAATAGGCAAATCTCTTGGAGTGGAAATAATTAAAATTTCTTTAATTCCTGCAAGCATTAAAGTAGAAAGCGGATAATAAATCATAGGTTTATCATAAACAGGCATAATTTGTTTACTACAAACCAAAGTTAATGGATGTAATCTTGTACCTGAACCTCCAGCTAAAATAATTCCTTTCATATTGAAAATTGTGTTTTAAAACTACTGAATTTTTGAAGTAATAAATCTTTATCAGAAACAATGGGATTTTCTACTTTCCAGTCAATATTAAGTTCGGAATCATTAAAAATCAATCCATCTTCAGAGGGTTGATGATAATAGTTTGTGCATTTATAGGAAAAAAAGGCAAAATCACTCAAAACAGAAAAACCATGTGCAAAACCTGGTGGTATCCATAATTGAATATGATTTTCATCACTTAATTCAATAGAAAAATGTTGCCCATAGGTGGGAGAACCTTCTCTGATATCTACTACAACATCTAATACTTTTCCTTTAACTACTGAAACCAATTTTCCTTGTGCATAAGGAGGATTTTGAAAATGTAAACCTCTAACAACATTTTTAGTAGAAAATGAGAGATTATCTTGAACAAAATCTTCGCAAACTCCAATTTCTTTATATTTTTCAGATTTATAACTTTCAAAAAAATAGCCTCTTGAGTCCTTAAAAATTTTGGGTAGAATAATCAATAAACCATTAATTGAAGTAGTTTTAATTTCCATGAATAGTTGATTTAAAAAATTCAATAGTTAATTTTAATCCTTCCGAACGTGAAACTTTGGGTTCCCAATTTAAAATTTTTTTTGCTTTGGTGATATCAGGCTGACGAATTTTGGGGTCATCAGCAGGGAGTTCTTTAAAAATAATTTTTGAAGGGGTATCAATATATTTCAAAATCTCTTTAGCAAAATCTAAAATGGTAATTTCTTCAGGGTTACCAATATTTACGGGATAAACTTCATCAGATAAAAGTAAACGATAAATTCCCTCTACTAAATCAGAAACATAACAAAAGCTACGAGTTTGAGAACCATCACCATATACTGTTAAATCTTCCCCTCTTAAAGCTTGCCCAACAAACTGGGGCAAAGCTCTTCCATCATCTAAACGCATTCTTGGACCATAAGTGTTAAAAATTCTAACGATTCTTGTATCTACACCATGGTAACGATGGTAAGCCATAGTCATAGCTTCTTGAAATCTTTTTGCTTCATCATAAACACCTCTTAAACCAATAGGATTTACATTGCCCCAGTAATCTTCATTTTGAGGGTGAATTAAAGGGTCCCCATAAACTTCAGAAGTTGAAGCAACTAAAATTCTGGCTTTTTTTGCTTTGGCTAAACCTAAAACTTTATGAGTACCGAGAGACCCCACTTTTAAGGTTTGGATGGGTAATTTTAAATAATCTACTGGGCTTGCTGGTGAAGCAAAATGTAAAATATAATCTAAATTTCCAGGTACATGTATGTAATTGGTTACATCGTAGTATATAAATTGAAAGTCAGGATTACCAAAATGGTGTTCAATGTTTTCAGTTTTACCAGTTATCAAGTTGTCCATACAAATTACTTTGTAACCTTCTTGGATAAATCTATCGCATAAATGGGAACCCAAAAAACCAGCACCACCAGTTATCAAAATGGATTTTTTCATGATGCAAAAATAATAGAATTATAACATTTTTATAAAAATATGTTTAATTCTTTCGGCGGTTTTTCCGTCCCATAATTCAGGTATTCTGCCTTTTTTTCCTCTACCATGAATAATTTCATTGAGTTCAAAACGGAGTTTATCAAAATCACTTCCAATTAATTGGTTAGTTCCATGGGTAATGGTGATAGGTCTTTCTGTGTTTTCTCTTAAAGTTAAACAAGGGATACCTAATGCAGTGGTCTCTTCTTGAATACCTCCAGAATCTGTAACCAATGCAAGAGCATTTTGTTGCAAAAAGAGAAAATCCATGTATCCTACAGGAGTTTCAAAAAATAAATGAGGGTATTTTTGAAGTTTCAAGTTTTCAAGCATTTTTTGGGTTCTTGGATGAACTGGAAATAGAACGGGAGTTTTGTTAGAAATTTCGCCCAAAGTATTTATGATTTGTTCTAGTTTTTCGGGTTCATCTACGTTAGAAGGTCGGTGTAAAGTAACCAAAATATATTGGTTGGGTTTTAATTGGTATTTATTCAACAAATTAAAAGCAGGCTGAGCAACTTCTGGATGTTTATTTATCCAATCTAAAGACCAAAATAAAGAATCAATCATTATATTCCCTACGAGTATAACTTTTTGGGGGTCAATACCTTCTTTCATTAAATTTTCATTACCATCAATTGAAGGGGTTAAAAGCAAATCTGATACTTGGTCAGTTAGAATACGATTGATTTCTTCGGGCATAGTTCTATCATAGGAGCGTAACCCAGCTTCCACATGACAAATTTTGATGTTATTTTTTGCACAAACTAGTGCTGCAGCTAACGTAGAATTGACATCTCCGTAAACAATTACCCAATCAGGTTTTTCTTGAAGAAAAATTTCCTCCATGCCTATCATCATTTTAGCAGTTTGGTAACTATGAGTTCCTGAACCAATTCCCATGTGATAATCAGGTCTTGGAATTTGAAGTTGTTCAAAAAAAATATCAGACATAAAAGCATCATAATGCTGACCAGTATGAATAACTTTTTGTTCAATAGGAGAATCACTTAAAGCTCTATGAAGAGGTGCTAATTTCATAAAATTGGGTCTTGCACCCACAACTTGAATTACTTTCATGCTGCAAATCTAACTATTTTAGTGAATAATAAAAACAATCTGAAAAAAGAAAAGGCTCTCAAAATAAGAGCCTTATATCCATAAAGTCATTATCTTTTGGAAATGAACACAAATTATCTATTTTGTTCTTGAACCCAATTTTTCTTAAATTCTTCAATTTCCATATCACTAAAACCATATACTGATTTTAGTCTCTGTACTATATTATTTAATTTGGGTAATTGATTAAAGGTTTGAGTAGCAAAAAGGTTAATATTGGTTGTAGTGCCGTAATTTAGTTGACTAAAAATAAATTGAATATCATTATCAGATAAAGATTTAGGATTTAAATATTGCAAATTTATAGTAAAAGCAATACATTCTCCAATTGCATGCATAGCTGAAGCAATATCATTATTTGTTGGATTGGATATGCTTAATTTAGAAGTAGCAGAAAAACAATAATTAATAATGGTTGCGGCATAAGCTTTTTCAATATTTTTATAAATATCATTGATTGCATCTTGCTTTTCTTGATTATACTCATTTCCAGCTTGAATAGCGGCTTTTAATTTCAAAAAGCTATATTTAATTTTAGAATAAAAACCATTTCCATCATTTTTATCTCTTCTAGCTGCATAATTAGCAGAAAATTTATCCGCATAAACACCATGAATTGTTGTATTAGAGCTATTTTTAAAATAGGGATGTGCACCATAATACACTAACATGGGGTCAATTTGATTGGTTGTTGATATATTATTCGTGATGGATTTCATTTGGTTTATAAATGAAACTCCCCATAAAGTTTTTGTAATTATTTCATGAACATCAACTCCTTCCTTATTAAAAATATATCCTCCATAAATGCCTTCTTGAGTTGGATTATTAGGGTCATAAGTTTTACCACTACCTTTAACGATATCCTCCAAATATTTTTCAATGAGTTGTTGAATTGGAGTGGGAGTAATAGGTTTTAAAATTTGGTACATAGAATCTAATTTAGATTTTTCTAAAATGTAGGTTATTACTCTACCCTTGCGAAGTTCTGATTCTAAATCCAGTTGGGCTTTTGCGTAATTCAATGCTTGTGATGCATTAGTTTGAAAACTCACACTATCATAACCATACTCCGATGGAATATCTAAAGGTTTTTTGTTAGTGGGTTCATTATTGTCTTTTTTACAACCTGCAAAAAAAATTGCAGTAAACAATAGAATCATAAGATTTTGAGGTTTCATTGTACTTTGTGTTTTTTTAATTCGTTGCAAATTTATTTAGACTTAATCTAAATAAAAAATTATTTTAAGAAAACCTATCGCATATTGCTGAAAATCAATAAAAAAAATTTTGTGAGAGTTTAAATAATAGAGTTTATGAACGATTCATTAAAAATGGTTTACCAGTTAATTGTTAGCGATTAATAAGTTCATTTAAAACATTAGGTATATATTCGGTTGTTAAGTAGTGAGTGAAGCGAACATACCGAAACAACCGATTTTCCAAGAAAAATGGTCATTTCGGTACGGCTACGCCTACTCAATGACCACAGGTACGGCTACGCCTACTCAATGAACAATCCTTTTGTATATATTCGGTTGTTGAGTAGTGAGTGAAGCGAACATACCGAAACAACCGATTTCCCACGAAAAATGGTCATTTCGGTACGGCTACGCCTACTCAATGTCCACAAGTACGGCTACGCCTACTCAATGACCAATCCTAAAATAATCCTGACTAAACATCAGAAAATAAATTTACAACATTTAGATAAATGAAACTACAAACCTTTATAAATAGGTTTCAAAATGTCAATATCTCTTACATAATTAATTTAAAAACAATTAGTTATAGCTTAAACGAAATTTCTGTTCAAAATCTCTAATGAATGAAAAACTGGCTATAAAATGAAATTATAAGCATTACATTCTGAAAACTCCGAATTGAGAAGTCCCTTCAAAAGGAGCATTATAGACGGCGGCAAGACAAAAACCTAAATAGTTACGAGTATCTCGAGGGTCGATGATACCTTCATCCCATAGTTGTCCTGTGGCATAGAAAGCATTTGATTCACTTTCCACTTGGTGGCTAATCATCATTTTAGTCATTTGAATTTGTTGCTCATCGACAGGTTTATTGGCTTTTGTGGCGGCATCTCTCTGAATAATTTCCATGACACCAGCAAGTTGTTCGGGTCCCATAACAGCAATTTTGGAATTAGGATAAGTAAACAAAAATCGCGGATTATATGCACGCCCACACATAGCATAATTTCCTGCTCCATAAGAAGAACCCACAATGATAGTCAAGGCAGGTACCTTACTATTCGCAACAGCGTTAATCATATTCGCACCATGCTTGATAATGCCTCCCTGTTCATATTGCTTCCCAACCATAAAGCCCGTTATATTTTGTAAGAACAAGAGCGGTCTATTCTGACGATTACAAAGCTGAATAAACTGCGTTCCTTTGTTAGCAGATTCAGAAAAAAGTACACCGTTATTACCAAGAATACCTACTGGGTAACCACAAATTTCAGCGAAGCCCGTAACTAAGGTAGAGCCATAATCTGGTTTAAATTCTGTAAAACGAGAACCATCAACCACACGGGCTATCAGTTCACGGATATCAAACGGTTTTTTTATGTCTGCTTGAACGATACCAAGAAGTTCATCGGGGTCATATAGTGGCATATCAGGGTTTGTAGAGAAAAGATTAATTTTTTTTTGGTGTTCGAAAGTAGCCATAATTTCTCTACATATTTTAAGAGCATGGAATTCATTTTCAGCGAGATAATCTGATACACCTGATATTTTAGAGTGCATTTCAGCACCGCCAAGGCTTTCTTCATCTACAATTTCTTTGGTTGCCATTTTCACTAACGGAGGTCCAGCAAGAAATACTTGTGCTTGCTTTTTTACCATCACTGTGTAATCTGACATGCCTGGAATGTAAGCACCCCCAGCAGTAGAGTTCCCAAATACCACAGAAACCGTAGGAATACCACGTTCTGAACGACGTGTAATCTCTCTAAAAGTAATACCTCCATAATTGAAAATTTTTGCTTGTTCGGGTAAATTTGCTCCAGCAGACTCCACTAAATTGATAATAGGAAGCTGATTTTCCATAGCAATCTCATTGATTCGAAAGCTTTTTTGCAAGGTAGTATAATCAATAGAACCTCCTTTGATAGTTCCAACATTCGCTGTAATTAAACATAAAACTCCACTCACAATTCCAAGACCTGCTATCATAGTACCCCCTAAAGTAATATTTCCTTTTATTCCATAACCCGCTAACGGCATCAGTTCTAAAAAAGGACTATCTTTGTCTAATAAAAGCTCTATACGCTCACGCGCTAATAATTTCCCTACTTCCCGATACCTCTGAATATATTTTTCTTCTCCTTGATATAAAGATTTCTCCAATTCTTTATTTAACTGGTAGCAAAGTTGAAGCATAGCTTCATAATTCTTTTGAAAGTCAGGACTCTGCTTATTAATTTTACTTTGAATTACTCCCATAAAAAAATTTACGCAATTTAGTTACTTTTATAATACAAACTATCCGTATAAAAAAGTTTTAAAATAAAAAAGCTGTCTAAAAAAGACAGCCTATGTAAAGTTGTGATTTGTATATTTATTCAATTATTAATTTGGATGTAGTCGACTTACCATCAATCTTGACATTCACAAAATAAGCACCCCTTGTCCAATGAGAAACATCTAAAGAATATTCTTTTTGTATTTGAGGGTTCAAATGATTAAACCATACAGACTGTCCTAAGGCATTTGTAATCTTTATTTCAATATCAGAAGCATTTGTTTGGTTTAAATTGAAGGTGATATTATTCTTAGCAGGATTAGGGTAGTAAGTAACCCAACCCATTAACTCATCAAATCTTACAGTTCTTACTTGTGAGAAAGTTTCGGATCCATTTAAATCTACTTGTTTAATTCTGTAATAAGATATACCTTTTATGGGATTAAAATCAAAGTAT
>CALLMJ010000083.1 GCA_938006875.1 uncultured Bacteroidia bacterium | reverse complement strand
TCCTCCTGCTGATTAGTTTGTTCAGTTTGTAAAGTTTCATTGTTTTCCATAAATGCTCCTAATCTTAATTTTTAATTTGGTTAAATGTAATTGTTTGATAAGAAAAGACAAAGAAATTTGTTATGAGTGGTTTTTTATTTTTCACCTGATAAGATAGAGCCGAGATTAATTTAATTTTTCCAGTCATTCTGAATATTATCTTCACTAATCATGGCTACTTCTTTTTTTAAATTACACAGGAAAAATTATTTATAGATAAATAGAATGGAAATAATTAAAAAAGCACTTTAATCAAGGTTAATAAAATCAGTTATTGGAGGATCTTCTGGATTAAAAGTTTTTACGAGTGTTACTTTTTTGTCTTTAACTTCTATCAGTGTGACATTTGCTACGTTAAATTTTAATTTTTCAAGGGAGTATTTAGAGTCTTTATAAAAATTTGTGTTGTAAATTAAATTACCATAATTGATAACATCATCGTTTGAAATAATTGTAAAATTATTTTTCTCTTCTTTTTTAATGAAGCTATCCAATTCCCTTATATTTTTTTCTTTACAACCGAAACACCCAAATGAAGATACTAAAATGTAATAATGTTTATTTTTTGATAATGTAATGTTAAAGTTTTCAACTAAAAAATCTGAAAATAGTTTTGTTTGTTTTAGAACATCATAAGTAGATTCACTTTTACAAGAAAGAATGATTATTAGTAACAATGGAGTTAATTTAAGATAAGCTTTCATTTTATCTTAACCTTGTAAATACTACCATAAAATAATGAATCGTTACTTTTTCTGGTATTTGGAATCAAAATACCTTTATTAGTTGGAATAAGTCCAGGTAAATAAAATTCATTGCTATTTAAAGTAATTTCGTCCAGTAATTCAAGATTATTGTCTAAAACTATTAAAGAGAAATCTTGATAATCCTTATTGGTAATATTTAATTCTGTATTTCCCTTATTAGCGTGACTTCTATGTTTTACCAATCGGTAGTATAAGTCTCGATATTGATCATATATTATTCTTATATAAGATGGTTCCTCCTCAATGTAGCTACGCAAATACAAAAAGTTGTTGATTTTTGAATTATCAAATTCATTAAAATAATCAATGTGTGAACTCTTTGAGTTTTTCTTAGAAATAAATTCACCATTCAAGTTATAAATGTAAATAAAGTGGTCCTTAGCAAACGAAAGCACTATTTTATCATTAAGATTAAATGTTTTTGAGGGCGTTGTATCATAGAAATTAAAAATTTTATCTTTGTAATAGGATTCAGGAAATTGACCAAATTGTTTAATTGGTTTCAATGTATCTGAACTAATTGCCAAAATTATATTAGTTGGTGAATCATAATATTCCTTAAATGATTTCTGGTTGGTTAGTCTAATATCATTTCTAATTGAGCTGCAATAAAATTTATGATCTATGAAATATATTGGATTGTCAACTTGAGCAAACAAGCTGTACTTTTCCTGGAGTATAGTGCTTAATTTCCAATCACCAATTACTTCCCCTTTATTATTCACTGCAGAAATTCTATTATGTAAATTAGAAATAATTATTAGGGAATCTCGATTAATTATAGAATAATAATTCCATTTCGGGTTAAAGTTTACCAGTTTTATACTATAATCAGTTTTTAATTTTTCAAGATTGAAAAAAATTAGTTTATTTGTAGAGTCAAGCCAAACTAAGTATTCATTTTGATTATCAGTAAAATATTGAGTGAATATAAAATTCGATCCTCTTGGTATATTGATTTTAATTTCATTCACCAGTTCAAGTTCAATTCTGTTAGTTTTACTTGAACAGCTGAAAAGAATAAATAAAATAAATAGTATGTTAAAAATTTTTATCATTCAAATTCTACTTTAATTCAATCTGAAATCCGAATATTACCTTCTTTATATCAAAGTTTAGTTCGTCTAAATTTTTATTAATAACTAAATAAATATATTTCATAGTCTCCGTATTGTAAATCTCAATAATCTTTACTTCTCCGCTTCTTAACAAGTTAATATACTCTGGCTTTTCTTTTAATCCATAAAGAAATGAATCAAATTCGTAATTGCTAAAATAGTCTTTCACTTTTTCACTTGTCGCAACTGAAATATTATTTTTATTTTTCACAAATAATGATTTGAATAATTCAAATTCTTGTTGCGATATTGATTTACCATAAACAATTACTTCTTCCATACAATTTAGTGCAGGTGGTGCACAGATTATAAACCAGTTTGGTGGAAATGTATGATAAGCATACATTTTATACCATTTAACTGTACTCTCTTCTAAATTTGGTTGATTATTATCTGGTTTAATAACTGTAACGAAATTGTCTGGGTTAACATCAGTGTGGTAATCTTTGCAAGAAGAGATTGCTAAGAATGATGCTAATAATAAAACTATGAAAAAATTATATTTCATATCCTGTTCCTCCTAATATTTATTTAATGTATTCCTCTTAATTTTTTTGTTATAAATTTAATCCAAGTAAAAAAAAGCAAGTAATTATTAATTTTATTTTCGTGAATAACATCTTAATCAAAAATTAATTTCTAATTCGAATTGAAATAGATACTAAATTTTTAATGCTAAAAATTTAATCCACTCATAAATTCAGAAATAGCAAATTAACTTTGATATTAAAACGATCAACTTTCGATTGGAGACTTAATCATTCGGATTAGTAATTCAAATGTTATTCAGCTAAGAAAGAAAGCAAATGTTTATTGTAAGAGTAATTAAATTAGTTATATAATTTTCTTAGAATTTTCAGGAATCACAATGAAACCAAAAACCATCATCGAACCATTCAAAATCAAATCTGTTGAACCAATCAGATTTACTACAAGAGAAGAAAGAGAAGTGCTTTTGAAAGAAGCAGGTTATAATCCGTTTATGCTCCATTCAGATGATGTATT
>CALLMJ010000082.1 GCA_938006875.1 uncultured Bacteroidia bacterium | reverse complement strand
CCAGAAAAAAGTTTATTAGTTTTTAATGATACAAAAGTAATTCAAGCGAGAATTTTATTTCAAAAACCCTCTGGCTCTCAAATAGAAATACTATTATTAGAACCACACCATTTTACTTATGAACAAGTGTTTCAAGAAAATCAAAAAGTACAATGGAAATGCATGGTGGGTAATGCTAAAAAATGGAAATTCAATGAAATTTTAACTTTACCTTTAGAAAATGGAATTTTACAAGCAAAATGGATACAAAAAACTCAACATGAAATGATTGTCGAGCTTTTATGGGATAATGGTTTAAACTTTAGTGATTTATTAGAAATGATTGGTAAAATCCCATTACCTCCTTACCTCAATAGAGCCTCCGAAGATAGCGATAAAGATACTTATCAAACTATTTATGCTAAACATCTGGGAGCAGTCGCTGCTCCTACTGCTGGTTTACATTTTACAGAAAAGGTTTTTCAATCTTTAAAACAAAAAAATATTTCCTTGGCAGAAGTTACTTTGCACGTGGGTGCAGGAACTTTTAAACCTTTAAATACCCATAATTTATTAGAACATGTGATGCATCAAGAACTTTGTTATGTTTCATTATCTACTTTGAGAACTCTTTATGATTATGCAGAACATATCATTGCTGTTGGAACAACCTCTTTAAGGGTTCTAGAATCTATTTATTGGTTTGTACTCAATGATTTTCAGCCTTTTGACCAATGGTATCCTTATTTAAATGTTCCAAAACTCACTTACAAAGAAGCCATTTTCAATGCAATCCAGTATTTAGAAAAAAACCATTCCCATTTATTGAGCTTTCCTACACGTTTATTTATTGTTCCAGGATATTCTTTTCAATCTTTACAAGGAATGATAACAAATTTTCACCAACCAGAAAGCACTCTTATCTTACTGATAGCGGCTTGGTTAGGTGATGAATGGAAAAAAGTTTATGATTATGCTTTAAATCATAATTTTAGATTTTTGAGCTATGGAGATAGCAGTTTGTTACTAAAACCTAATTAGCATATCACAATTTATTAAGTATGATGTCCGTAAAGGATAGAGCTTGCCGAAATGCTGAAACAAAGTAGAACCCCAAAGCCGCCACTCGAACGCAGTGAGGGACAAGCCCGAAAGATAAATTTTAATCCACAATAAAAAAATGATTTTTACATTATCTTTGAATGATGAAATTTTTTTTCTGGAAATTCATATTTTTTAATTTCAGCTTTGTTATTGCTTTCACACAAAACTCAGCAATAGAAAAAGATTTTCAACGAATTTTAAAAAGAAAAAATTCTTCAGAGTCTTTTACTCGTTTTATTAAAAAATACCAAAATTTAGGTTACGCAGAAGTTAATATTGATACAAATCAAAATCCATTTCAGTTGAATATTGGTAAGGTCTATTTTTTAAAGAACTACTCAAATAATCTAAATTTGCAATTCAAAAATTATTCTTTAAAAACTGATAAACCGTTTTCTTGGAAAGTATATAATGATTATCATAAAAAAATTTTAAATTATTATGGTAATTTGGGCTTCCCTTTTGTGAATATTCAACCGAATATCCAGTATGAAGTTTTCAAAGATACTATTTGGGTGAGTATTTCAGAATTTATAGATTTGCAAAATTCCTATAAAATTGATAGCATTATTATTCCTTCTAGTATTAAAGAAAATCCAAAGTTTGTTTATAAAATTATTGACTTGGAACCCGGAGATAAATTTCATCAAGAAAAAATTGAAAAAATTACTAAGAACCTTAAACGCTCGGAGTATTATCAACAAGTACAACCTCCCAAATTACAGTTTTCTGACAGTACTACAAAAATCTCATTAGATTTTCAGAAACTTAGGAATAATCGTTTTGATTTACTGGTTGGGTTGTTACCTCCACAAAATTCGTCTCAAAAAATGCAATTTACTGCTATGGCAGATTTTTCTATTATCAGTATGTTTAGGCAAGGTGAAATTTTTAGAATGAAATACGATAAATTACAAAATCTTTCACAAAAGTTGAATATTCAATACATACACCCCTTTTTGTTTCAACTACCCTTAAAATTTCATTTTCAGTTTGAGTTATTTAAGCAGGATACCAGTTTTTTAAATCGTTCATTAAATATTGGTGGTAGCTACTTAATGAATTTAGAATCTGAAATTATTTTTGGATACCAAACAAAAAATTCCCATTTAATTTCTATCTCAAAATATCAAAATACCAATTGGCCTCCGCCTCCTCAATTAGATTCTCGTTCTAATATTTATATGCTGGGTTATCAATTAAAACAATTAGATAATCCATGGAATCCACAAAGTGGAATTTTTTTACATTTTATAGGAAGCACAGGAGTTCGTAGAATACTGAAGGTTAGAGGATTAGAAAATTTGGATTATGATAGAATTGGAAAAATTCAACCCAAACAAGAAATAGAAATTAAGTTATTTAAATATATTGGGATTGGAAAAAGAACGGTTGCAGTTTTAGGGTTGAATGGATATTATTTAAACCAAAAAAACTATTTTGAAAACGATTTAAAACCTATAGGTGGCTATAAAATATTAAGAGGTTTTAATGAAAATACCTTTTGGGCTGCTTATTATGGAATGATTACATTAGAATACAGGCTTTTATTAGAAGAACTTTCTTATATAGGTATTTTTGCTGATGTATGTTATTTGAATCAAAAAAAATTTCAAGAAAATCAAATTTATAAACCTATTGGCACGGGTATTGCTTTAAACTTTAATACGAATTTAGGAATTATGTCTGTTAGTTACGCAATAGGAAAATACGAAAATATGAACTTTCAACCCACAAGAGGAAGAATTCATGTAGGAATTATCAATAATTTTTAAAGTTTGGCACAAAATTTGTATTTATAACCTTGAGTAAAATGAAATTAATTTTTACCCTCATTTTTTTACTATGCACATTTTGCAATACCTTGCAAGCTCAAAATCAACCTGATGAAGTATTTCAACAGATTGAAGTAGCTATAAAAAAAGGTGATGCAAATTCTCTATCAAATCACTTTAATTCTATGTTGGATTTAACCATCATAGATAAAGAACAAACCTACTCTTCAAGCCATGCTATGTATGTAGTAAAAGAATTTTTTATGAATTATCCAGTTCGTTCATTTAGCATTTTGCATAAAGGAAATTCTGGAGATAATATTTACGCAGTGGGTTCTTATATTAGTACGAAAGGTGCTTTTGATACCAATATTTTTATCAAAAAATATGGTAACAATTATAAAATCAACCAATTGCGTTTTGAACCTGATAAATAGTTAAATCAATACTATATATTTATGTTGTGTGTATGATGCGGTTTTACAGTTTTGTAGAACCGTTTTTATTTTAAGAATTTACTTTAAACTCTTTATTTTCTTAACAGATAATTCAAACCAAAATTTAGTTATTTAATTAGTTTAAATACAAGTGGAAGTAGAAAATTTTCTATACCTTTGGAAATTAAAACTTTTCCTGTTTCTCCTTGCATTAATACTTTTATGGGTTGATTAGATAATTGTTCATATTCTAACATGACTTGCCTACATGCACCACAAGGAAAAATCGGTTGATTTAAAACTAAAAAATCTGTTCTTGCACGAATGGCTATAGCTTCAATTTCTTTTCCTTTACCTAAAGCTCCTACGTGAAACAAAGCATTTCTTTCTGCACAAATTCCAGATGGATAAGCGGCATTTTCTTGGTTATTTCCTAAAATAATGCTTCCATCTTTCAGCCTTATGGCTGCTCCTACATAAAATTGAGAATATGGAGCATAAGCATTTTTTGTAGCCTCAAAAGCTTGATTTAGAAGATATTGATC
>CALLMJ010000081.1 GCA_938006875.1 uncultured Bacteroidia bacterium | reverse complement strand
GGTTATCACCACTTCTTCAATTCCCACTACATCAGAAACAAGCACAAAATCATAACTTCTTCCTGCTCCTTCAATGTCTAACATAGCGGCACGATACCCCACGTAAGTAACTTTTAAAGCATACTTCCCTTTGGATAAATCCACTGCAACATTAAATTCTCCTTTATCATCCGTGTAAGCCCCCGTAATCACCCCACCAGACATTTTATCTATCACGGCTACCGTGGCTCCCGCTACCGGCTCATTTTTATCATCTACAACCTTCCCTCTTAATAAATCCATCTGAACAGTTTTTTCGGTGGTTGTAGTTTCTTCTTTTGTTTTGTCTTTAGTTCCTTTTTTTCGTATATCAGGTTGAGCATAAGCCAAGCTCCCCGATAGTAATAAAAGGACTATCCACGTTAATCTTTTCATAACAAATTTTATTTAGTTGTATGATTATTATCAGCAAAATTATTATTTTTTTGTTTTATGAAAAATTATTTGTAAAAAAATATTTGTTGAGTATTGATTTTTTTTAACCAAAAAAAAATTATAAATAAACAAGTAAAGTTTCTAATATTTTGAAACGCTTTTACAAAAAAGTTTCTTGTCTTTTCAATTGTAATTTTAATTTTTGTAAATTTGCAAATCTAAACGTTGTGAATGGCATTAATTAGTTCTATTTCAGGAATAAGAGGAACAATAGGCGGTAAAGAAACTGATAATTTAACCCCTATTGATATTGTAAAATTTGCAGCCGCATATGGAATGTGGATAAGAAATACTTATCCAAATTTATCTTCATCAAAAACTATTATTATAGGTAGAGATGCTAGACCTTCTGGGAAAATGGTATTTGAATTGGTTTCCAATACATTATTAGCCATGGGTTTTGATATTTTAAATTTAGGAGTTACTACAACTCCAACCGTCGAAATGGCTGTACCTTACTACAAAGCGTTAGGAGGTATTATCTTGACAGCATCTCATAACCCTGTTGAATGGAATGCCTTAAAATTACTTAATCATAAAGGAGAATTTATTTCTGCTGAAGAAGGAGAAAGACTAATTCAATTCTATAAAAGTAATTCTGTAGAATTTGCTTCTATTGAGGATTTGGGTAGTATCTGTGAAGAATCTAATTTTTTACAAGTACATATTGATTCTATTTTAGAATTACCTTACTTAAAAAAAGATACCCTTGCAAATAAAAACTTTAAAGTTGCTTTTGATGGTATCAATTCTTCGGGTGAATATGCTGTGCCTGCTATTTTAAATGCTTTAGGTATTCCTAATGAAAATATTTTTAGGGTTCAAGAAAAGATAGATGGCTGGTTTACTCACAATCCCGAACCCTTAAAACAAAATTTACAAGCATTATGTAATTTGGTAAAAATTCAAAAATGTGATTTAGGAATAGCCGTTGACCCTGATGTAGACCGCCTGGTTTTTGTAGATGAAAATGGAGAATTATTTGGAGAAGAATATACCTTAGTTGCAGTGGCAGATTATGTTCTATCTCAAAAATTAGGACCGACGGTTTCTAATCTTTCTTCTTCTCGAGCTTTAAAAGATTTGACAGAAAGTTATCAACAGAATTATTACGCTGCTGCTGTTGGAGAGGTGAATGTAGTCCAAAAAATGAAAGAAGTGAACGCTGTTATTGGGGGCGAAGGAAATGGTGGTATCATTTTACCCGATTTACATTATGGTAGAGATGCTTTAGTCGGAATTGCATTATTTTTATCATTTTTAGCTGAAACGAACCTAAAATGTTCTGAACTCCGAAAAAAATATACTCATTATGAAATGATTAAAGATAAAATGGAATTAACTCCTGAAACTCCTTTGGATAATATTTTAATATCATTAGCAGAACACTACAAGAATGAGAAAGTTACTACCATTGATGGCGTAAAAATTGATTTTGATAAAGGTTGGGTACATTTAAGAAAATCCAATACAGAACCTATCATAAGAATTTATGCAGAAGCAAAGTCGGAGAAAGAAGCACAAGAGTTAGTAAACGAAATTAAACAATTTTTAATGAACGTTGTATGAAAGAAAGAACTCAAATTTATTTAGATAATGCAGCTTCTGGAATGTTAGACGGAAGAGTATTAGAGGCTATGTTACCCTATCTTACAGAATTTCAAGGGAATCCTTCTTCTGTTCATTATCATGGAAGACTATTAAGAGCCGCTTTGGAAAAAGCAAGAAAAACTGTTGCAGATTTATTAAATTGCTCACCCTCAGAAATTGTTTTTACTTCTGGTGGTACAGAGGCTGATAATTATGCCTTAAAATGCGCCGCTAATGATTACAAAGTAAAGCAACTCATTTCTTCTCCAACTGAACATCATGCAGTTACTCATACCTTAGAACAAATTTCAAAAGAAAAAAATATACCTTTAATTTGGCTTTCCGTAGACTCCAAAGGAAATATTAATTTAGAAGAACTTGATAAACATTTAAAAAATGAACCTTTGTCTTTAATTTCATTGATGCACGGTAATAATGAAATCGGCACATTGCATCCTATTAATGAAATTGGTAGATTAGCCAAATCTTATGGAGCAATTTACCATTCTGATACGGTTCAAACTATGGGTCATTTTCTTTTTAATACTCAAAATTTAGAGATTGATTATTTAGTAGGTTCGGCACATAAATTTTATGGACCCAAAGGAATAGGATTTTTGTATAGAAAAGCAGATAAACCGATTTCTCCATTCATTTGTGGAGGTTCTCAAGAAAGAAATCAACGTGCTGGAACAGAAAATGTTGCTGGAATTGTAGGTTTAGCCAAAGCCCTAGAACTTTGTTATAGAGACCATAAAATCTACCATGAACATTTATGGAATTTAAAAAATACTTTCAAAACTGAACTTCAAAAAATTTTACCAAACGTTTCATTGAATGGAGAAATTTCTGAAGAAAAATCTTTGCCCACAGTGTTAAATGTTACCTTTCCTTTTGAAGAGGATCAAATGATATTACTCAATTTAGATATGCATGGAGTTTCTGCATCAGGAGGTTCTGCTTGTACTTCAGGTTCTAACAAAGGTTCTCATGTATTACATGCCATTGGTTTAAAAGAAAGTGCCATTAGCAATTCTATAAGGTTTTCTTTTGGTGTCCAAAATACTTTAGAGGATATTCATCAAACCATTCAAATTTTAAAAAACATATTTGAATTTCAAAACGCATAAAAACATGAAAAAAATTATTGGGTTAGTTATATGTTTTTATCATTTTGCTCTTGGACAATCTTATGATTTAGATAGATGGGGATACAATAAAATTTTACCATACGGTTTTGAGGAGGAAGCCCTTGAAGTTTTAAAGCATTACCCAGAACTAAAAGATACTTACATCAAATTTAAATACAAAAAATTTCCTGATGCCATCATGCAGGCTCAGCCTACTTTATTTTCTTTAGTTTTTCGTAAAAAAGAAAAACGCAAATACAAAATTTATGTCAACATCTTACCCAGCATTGATGCTCCTTTGGAGGATTTTCCTAAAAATGTAATTAAAGGTATACTAGCTCATGAATTTGCACATATTGTTTATTACCTCCAAAAGAGTAATATTCAGTTAATATCTGATTTTTTACGTTATCCTGTAAATTGCCCTTTTAAAAAAGAGTTTGAAAGAAATACGGATTTGATTGCCATTCAACATGGCTTAGGTAATTATCTAAAAGAAGCGTGGCAATATACCGCTTTTGATGCCCATCTTTCTGATGTAATGAAAGCCAAAAAACGCTTTTATTATCTTAGTCCTTTGGAAATTGATAAACATATGAAAAAATACTCCTCAAAAGAAAAATGAGTTTAAAAATAGAACCTGTTAATCGTTTTAATTGGGAAAGTTGTATAAAATTATCTTTGTCAGATGAACAACTCAAATTTGTTCCTTCCAACCTCTATACTATTGCTCAATCCAAATACGAAAATTTAGATTTATACATACTTTATTTAGATAATACTCCCATTGGCATGGCTGCAATAGGGTATTTTGCTAAAGTTTATTGGATTTCACGTATTATGATTGATTTACCCTATCAAAATTTAGGTTACGGTAGTTCTTTCTTAAAACTTTTATTAGGAATTATCCAAGAAGATAGAAAATCCTATGAAGTAAGAACTGCAATTCATCCAGAAAACATAGCCGCACAAAAACTATTTAAAAATCAGGGTTTTGAATTATTAGGTGAAATGGAAGATAAAGAACTCATTTTTCATAAATGGATTTATCGTTAATATTCGTAATTTTGCAAATTTCTATAAATATTATCAACTAATGATTATAGCCATTGCAGGAAATATAGGAGCTGGGAAAACCACCTTAGCTCAATTACTAAGTAAACATTTAGGTTATCAAGCTCATTTTGAAGAGCCAGAATCCAATCCTTACATCCAAGATTTTTATAATGATATGCAAAGATGGGCTTTCCATCTGCAAATTTATTTTTTAAACCATCGTTTAATTAATATTTTACACTTCCAAAAAAACAATTTGAATGTCATTTTAGATAGAACTTTATATGAAGATGCTGAAATTTTTGCTTATAATCTTCATAATATGAATTTACTTTCCACTCGTGACTATGATAACTACCTAGAACTTTACCGTTTAATTATTCAGTTGGTTCCTCCTCCCGATTTAGTGATTTATTTGAAAGCTTCTATACCTACTTTAGTAGACCAAATTGAGCGTAGAGCTAGACCCTACGAAGAAAATATTCGCATTGACTACTTAAAAAAATTAAATGACCGTTATAATGAATGGTTTCAAAATTATCATTTAGGTAAAAAACTTGAAATTAACATTGATGAAATCAAATTTATAGATAATCAAGAACATTTTAGTATTTTACTAAACAAAATTAATTCAACACTTTTTGGTTTGTTTGGTTGATGGAAAAAAATTTCATAAACAATTTATTAGCATTCATCAATTAGTTGCTACGTTTTATAAAATACTGAAAAATATTTGATAAACTTAGAGTTGTTTTGTGTTTGTATTAGTACAGTTAATTTTTTTTATCTTTGTAAAGAACAGAAAGTTGGTTTTTTATCGCCAACTTTTTTCTTTTTTGTTGAGTTCTCTAAATAATCCAATTTTGATTGTTTAAACTAATTTTTGCAATCCATTCAAAAGACTTTTAATTTTGCTATCTATACATATCCTAACTTGCAAAAACTATTCTTGATTTGTATACTAGGGCTTACTTTTCTTTTAGTAGGTTGTGAAACTACTTTATATGTAAAGCAAGGAGAAAAACTCTTAAATAATAACCCTTCTTTAAGAGGTAATATTACTATGAATAAAGAGCTTTTGCAAGAAGGAATAAAAACCAAAGCGAATAGAAGAGTTCTGGGTTTTAAGGCTTATTTAGTAGCTTGGAATATAGGAGTATATTTGGCAAAAGAAAAACAAGAAAAATGGAGAAGATACTACAAAATTTTAGATAAAAATGAAAAATATTTGAATGCTTTTGCATGGTCATTAGTAAAAATTATAGGAGAACCACCAGCTTTAATTGATACCTCCGCTTTAAAAGAAGATTGTGAAAATCTTCAAAATATTTTGCACTCTAATGGTTATTTGAATGCAAAAGTTAATTATAAAATTGAAAAAATTTCTACCAAAGTCAAACTCATCAACGGTGTAGAAAAATTGATTATTAATCCCAAATTAGCCAATGTTCAATATTGGGTAGAAGAAAATGAACCTTATTTAATTCGTAATATTCAGTGGGAATGTGATGATATTCGCATAAAAAAAATTATTGAAGGACATCTTGAAAAATCTTATTTGCAAAAAGGAAAAATTTATCAAGAAAATTTATTGGAAAAAGAAAGAATAAGAATTGCTAATTTATTAAGAAATGAAGGTTTTTATAAGTTTAGTCCAGGATTAATTGCTTATGAAGTGGATACTACTAACCAATTTGTAAACAAAACTTTTCAAGCAATTTTAAGAAGAACTTCCTTTTTACCTACTCCTAAACAACCTCTTTATGCAGATATTACCGTTTTTATTGATGATGAAATGCAAGAAATTTATACCATAGATAAACTCCAAATTAACCTGAAAAGTAGTTCCTCTTCTGAAAATGAAGACAAAATTTATGTTCAAAATCCGATGGATTTAGATACTCGTAAAATGTTCAAATTAAAAGAAAGATTTTTTTCTGATAAACTACAAGGAAGATATTTAGTTCCTTTACAAGATATTAAACTATTGAACTATAATTTTTTAGAGAACCATATTACAATAAAAAAACAAAATGTTTACAGGCTTTTAGAGGTTCAAACCACGCAACAGCGGTTACAAAATCTTGGAGTTTTTAGAAATATATCTTTAACATTTGCTATCAATGATAGTTCAAGAACCATTACTCCTAATATCGATTTAACTTTGATACAAAGAAATAGTTTCCAAACGGGTTTTGAAGTTTTTCAATCAGAAAATCGCAATTTAAATGCTAATTTACCAGGTATAGGTGGTCGTTTAACGTATTTGCATAGAAATTTATTAAAAAAAGCCGATAAATTAGAGCTCACAATTTCAGGGAATCTCAGTTTATATTACCCTGACTCTACTTCTCCTCCACGTTTCTTTTTTCAATTTTTACCCAAAGCATCATTAGTTTTTCCTAGAATTTTATGGATTGAAAAATTTTTTAAAAAATCTTATGAAATAAAGCCTTCTACAAGAATTAGCTTAAATTATACCCAAGAAAATCGTATTGAATTTAATAGAACTTCTATGGGTGTAAATTATTCTTATCAATGGTTGAGTTCTAAAAGTTCAAAATTTCGTTATCAATGGACGGTATTAGATTTTAATTTAGTAGATAGCAAGAATTTATCACAAGGGTTTATTGCTCAGATTGCTAAACTTCCTCCTACTACTCAACAATTAGTTATTAGAGATTTTACGCCTCGCTATAATAGCAAAACAGGTTTCAGAATTTTTTATAATAATTATCTAAAAGGACAAAAAAAAAATGGTTTAGCGACCATCTTAAATGCTGAAATTGGAGGGAATATTCCATATCTCTTGGAAAGAATTAGTTTTGCTAGAAATACAGATAGCTCATTAACAGATGGTTATGTTTCTAATCAGTATTTATATGGTCAGTTTTATAAAATTTATCATGATACCAAATTTTATATTCCTACTACCAGAAATGGAGTTTTGGTTTTAAGGATGCTTCAAGGCGTTGCATTAGGATTTAATCGTACCAAAATTGTACCTTTTGAAAATCGGTTTTTTATGGGTGGTATAAATTCAATTCGAGGTTGGCAATCTAACACCTTAGGACCCGGAACTTTTGTAAAATCAGAAAATAACTTATTAGTTTATGGTGGTGAAATTGCTTTTGAAGGAAATATAGAACTTCGCCAAAAATTATATAAATATATAGAAACTGCATTTTTTGTAGATGCAGGAAATGTTTGGTTCTCTAAAAATGGAGGTTTTGAAGCCTCTGAGGGTAAATTTTCAACTAAAAACTTAAAATTAGGTATTGCTGGGGGTTTAGGTATGCGTTTTGATTTCCAGTTTTTGATTATACGTCTAGATTTAGGACAACAACTTTATGACCCTTCTCGCCAAAAATGGATATTACAATCTTATAGAGATATAGGTGCAAGAAACTTGCAATACAATCTAGGAATTGGTTATCCTTTTTAGAATTGTTATTTTTAGGGGTTATAGACTTAATACAGAAGCTACTAATTCTTGAGTATAACTTTGTTTGGGTTCATTGAGAATTTCATTTGCAAAGCCTTGTTCAACAATTTTTCCTTGATTCATTACTAAAATTCTATCACAAAAATATTGTACCACATTCAAATCATGGGAAATAAAAATAAAACTTAAATTGTAATCTTGCTTTAAATCATTTAATAGATTTAAAACTTGTGCTTGAACCGAAACATCTAATGCAGATACGGATTCATCACAAATTAAAATATCAGGTTTTAATGCTAAAGCTCTTGCTATCACAATTCTTTGTCTTTGTCCACCTGAAAATTCATGAGGATACCTGCCAAAATGCTCTTTTTTTAACCCAACTTTTTCCAATAAATTACAAGTTTCTTCATAACATTCTTCTTTATTTGAAAAAATACGATGATAAACCATTGGTTCCATAATAGTCTCTCCAATAGTTAATCTTGGATTTAAAGAAGCATAAGGGTCTTGGAAAATCATTTGTACCTTTTTTCGGTATTTTTTTAATTCTGAATTAGATTTATAATCCACTTGTTTGCCTTTAAAATAAATTTCCCCAGAACTAGGATTTAATAAAAAAACTAAAGTTTTTGCTAAAGTAGATTTACCACAGCCACTTTCTCCTACTAAACCTAAACATTCCCCTTTTTTTAATTCAAAACTAACTTCATCTACCGCTTTTTTCCATGTAATTACTTTCCCCCAAAAATTTTTTTGATAAGGATACCACAAACTTATTTTTTCAATTTTTAAAATTTCTTCATGGCTTGAATTCATTTTTGAATGTTCTGTTTTATCAAAAAAATCTAAGTTTTGAGGAGTTTTACTGATAATTTTTTCATTTTGAATTTCTAGAAAATCATTAAGAATAGGTAATCTTACTGGATAAAAATTAGGTTTAGGACGACAGTTAATAAGAGCTTGGGTATAAGGATTTTGAGGTTCATTGAGTATTTGTTGTGTGCTGCCTATTTCCATGATTCTTCCATTCCACATAACAGCAATTTGGTTACAAATTTCTTTAATCACTGCTAAATCATGGCTAATAAATATCATGGACATACCGTATTTTTTTTGAAGCTCTTTTAATAATTCTAAAATTCCTTTTTGAACGGTAACATCTAAAGCAGTAGTAGGTTCATCAGCAATGAGTAAATCAGGGTGAATAGCAATTGCCATTGCTATCATGACCCTTTGCTTTTGTCCTCCGGAAATTTGATGAGGATATGAATCATAAATTCTTTCAGGTTGGTCAATTTTTACTTCCTTCAAAAGTTCTATAACTTCATTTTTATAAGATTTTTTTTGTTTATCATGCGTTAAAAACATTTCTTCAATTTGATAACCACATTTTAAAACCGGATTTAAAGAAGTCATAGGTTCCTGAAAAATCATAGAAATTTTTTTACCACGAATGTTCTCCATTTCCTTTTCTGTTGTATATCTTAAAGATTGACCTTGAAAAACAATATCACCATGAGTGATTTGAGCATAAGGAGAAAGTAATTTCATAATGGCTAATGCTGTAACTGATTTCCCACTACCAGACTCTCCTACAATTCCTAAAGTCTCTCCTTTTGAAAGCTCAAAACTAATATTTTTTAAAACTTCAATTACTTCATAATTTTTTTGAAACTCCAAACTTAAATTTTGAATTTGTAATATTTTTTGCATAATGGATTTCTTTTGAAATTTAACAATCCCAACGATATTTTCATGAGCTTTTGCAAAGGTAATACTAATTACGTTTGGATAACAAAAAATTTCGTATGAATTTGCTATTTATATACCAGCTTTAAAAAATTTGAAATAATTATTTTTATTTAGTTTTATCTATTTATTTGAGATTTGGAGTTTTTTTTTAATTTTGCCGAAATGAAAAAATTCTTTTTGATTCTTGGAATTGTTCCACTCTTTTTAAATGCTCAAAATCAATCTTCTTTTGAAAAAGATAAAAAAATCATACAAGGGTTTTTTAATGAAGCCTTAACTCAAAAAACCGCTTATGAAGATTTAAGGTATTTATGTAAAAAAATTGGGCATCGTTTATCAGGTTCAGAAGGGGCGGCAAAAGCTGTTCAATGGACGAGCAAACGCTTGAAAGAACATGGTGCAGATGAAGTATGGCTTCAAGAAGTGATGGTTCCTAATTGGAAAAGAGGGACTAAAGAAATTGCAAGAATTATTGGTGGGAAAAACCTAACTATTTGTGCATTAGGAAATTCAGTTGGTACGCCTTTTGAAGGAATTACTGCTGAAGTAATTGAAGTACACCGTTTAACACAATTAGACAGCCTTGGAAGAGACAAAATTCAAGGAAAAATTGTTTTTTATAACCGACCGATGGACCCAACTTTTATTAATACCTTTCACGCTTATGGTGGTTGTGTGGACCAACGCTCACAAGGAGCTTCAGAAGCTAGCAAATATGGTGCAAAGGGGGTAATTGTTCGTTCTATGACTTTAAGTTTGGATAACTTTCCTCATACAGGCTCTGTAAATTATCAACCCAATATTCCACAAATTCCTGCTGCTGCTATTAGCACTTTAGATGCAAATTATTTAAGTGAACAACTCAAAAAAAATCTTAAACTTCAAATATTTTGGAAGCAAGAATGTAAAATGATGCCTGATACGCTTTCTCATAATGTGATTGCTGAAATTAAAGGTTCAGAATTCCCTAATGAAATTATTTTGGTGGGAGGGCATTTGGATTCTTGGGATAAAGGTGAAGGTGCTCATGATGATGGTGCGGGTTGTGTTCAAGCAATGGAAGTGATTTATTTATTCAAAAAATTAGGAATTCAACCCAAAAGAACCATTCGTTGTGTTTTATTTATGAACGAAGAAAATGGTATGAAAGGTGCTCTAAAATATGAAGAAGAAGCAACTAAAAACGGTGAAAAACATATTGCTTGTATTGAATCTGATAGAGGGGGATTTACACCAAAAGGTTTTCAAATTGAAGGAGGTTATTCCAAAGAAGAAATCATAAGAAAATGGTATAAATTATTAGAACCTTTTGATTTGTATAAAATTATTGAAGGATATGGTGGTGTTGATATAAGCCCATTCAGAAAACATAAAGATGTGCTTTTAATTGGATTAGAACCTGATTCTCAGCGTTATTTTGATTATCATCATGCAGATACCGATGTATTCGAAGCGGTACACCCAAGAGAATTAGAACTTGGCTCCGCTTCCTTAGCAACTTTAGTTTATTTGCTGAGTGAATACGGTATTAGTTTAAGGTAATTCAACTAATCTTTTGGTTATAACTACAAATTATTTCTACTTTTCTTTTCCCATACGAAGTATTTCAATTAACTTATCAAAATCTTTTTTGAAGAAAATTCCTACTCCGCGGTTCGTAGATAACAAGGTATTCGCAAAACCTAAACTTTCTCGATTAAAGATTTCTATGGCTAACTGCCCCGGATTTTCTCGTGTTTGAATTTTTTTATTACTAGGCAAAAGTTTGATATGAATAGAAATATTTCCTACTGTTAAATCCCTTTGGTTAGTGTTCATGATAGCACCATCACGGCTCACGGTAACTTTATTGTTGAACAATTTGGCTTGTACTAATACCGTTACATCATCAAAACGATTAGAAGATAAGGATACTCCAAAGTCTTCTTTTAAAGATTGACCGAGCCAAGAATTGAGCTGATTGGATAAAAGTTCAGATAATGAAGAGGTTACACCTGAACTTCCTGCTCCTTCCCCAAAAAAAGTATTCGGTGGAGCAAATCTCCCAAACATCAACAAAGAAAATACTTGTCGGTTGAGTTCTTGAGGGTCATTTTCTATGTTTCTAAATTGTTGAACAATAGTAACGGCTTCATTTTGTGTTAAAGTAGGCATAATTAAACTAAGGCTAATCTCAGGGTTGAGTAATGAGCCTTTTAAAATCATCAAAACCTGTACTTGAACTCTTGCAGAATTTTTTAAGGTGGTATCTAAAGAAGATAGACTGGCATTCACTTTATACAAAGCTTTAATGTCTATGGAGGCTTCGTAAGGGTCCCCTAACCATGAAATAGTCCCACCTTCTTCTAATAAAAATTTCTTGTTGATAACATTTTGAGTTGTGAACAAATAATCTCCTTTTTGGATAGTGTATTTCCCTAACATACTAAATTCTCCGTCAGGGGTAATATTTAAAACGATATTTCCAAAGCCGTTTCCGTGAATTATATCCCCAGCTTTTTCATCAAAAATGATAAACATATCGGCATCTGGGGTTGCTTCTATATTCATGTTCAACTGAACTCCCGAAATTTGTAATTTGCTTTTAATCCTTTCCGTACTTTTTCCTTTGAAATAAACATAATCTAAACGAGAACCTTTTACATAAGAATTAATAGGAATATGAATGGAGGTACCAGCATCCGTAATTAAATCAGCATTGATAGTTGTGATATTCGTATTTCCTACAATTTCTAACCAACCTTTTTTGACAATGGCTTTGCCATAAAAAAGCTCATTATCTTGCTTTTGGGTGTTAAGAACCGTAAAATTATTGATATTCGTAAATAAAAACTTATATTGAATTTCAGAGATTTTGGAGTAATTCAAAAATCCATTGGCAAGAGTTGTTTTTCCTCTTATATCTTTAATTTCAACATCTTGTAAGGTTAAGTTACTTTGGTTAAAACGTATAACTCCTTTATCAGTGATAATAAACTTAGTTTTTAGATATTTAATACC
>CALLMJ010000080.1 GCA_938006875.1 uncultured Bacteroidia bacterium | reverse complement strand
TTTATTACTCATTTGAGTATGAAGTAGAGAAATATTGATTACCATAATTCTAGTAGACTTTGATGTATTAGCTCCTGTTTTTCAATAATTCAAAAAAGAATTGTATAAGTTTGAATTTTATTATATCTTTGTGTTTAATTACTTCAAAAATGAAATTCAGTTTCATAATTTTTAGCATATTTTTTCTTACCTTTAATGGTTTTGCACAACAATGGCATAATCCCAATCATGATATTTATCAAAGGGAAAAAGATTTTCTAGAATATTGGAAAGGAAAAGAAATTACAAAAGGTTGTGGTTTTAAACCCTATGCAAGAGAACTCAATTTTTGGTTACCAAGATATGACAAAAACCAGCTTTATGGTGGGCAATTATTATGGAATGAAGTGCAAAAACTCAATCAACAATCACACAAAACACAAAGTCCTCATGGGAACTGGAATATTTTAGGACCTATAGGGGAACCTATTGCTGGAGGTGGAATAGGGCGTGTTACTTGCATAGCATTCCACCCAACCAATAACCAAATTATTTATTTAGGGACACCCGCTGGTGGACTATGGAAGTCGGAAGATGGTGGTAATTCTTACATTCCATTAACCGATCATCTACCTGTTTTAGGTGTATCAGAGATTATTGTACATCCAAATAATCCTGATATTATTTATATTGCCACGGGGGACCGTTCCGCTAATGACACTTATACCATTGGGGTGTTAAAATCAACAGATGGAGGAAATACTTGGAATACAACAGGATTAAGTTCAATGGTTTCAAGCCAGACCATCATAAGAAGAATGTTGATGCACCCAGATAACCCTAATATTTTATTTACAGCAGGCTCTAACGGTATTTTAAAAACAGAAGATGGTGGAATTACATGGAGATTAAAATCTTCGGGTAATTTTTATGATTTAGAATTTAAACCCGATGATTCTTCTGTAATTTATGCAAGTGGGAATGGTTTCATAAAAAAAAGTTCAGATACTGGCGAAACTTGGCAAGATTTTCAAAATGGTATTAATTTAAGTGCCGCAGGTAGAATAGAAATTGCTGTAACTCCATCTGAACCCAATTGGATTTATGGTTTAGTAGCCCATAGACAAACCAACGGATTGCATTCAGTTATCAAATCTGAAGATGGAAATAGTTGGGTTCAAATAAGAGATGCCAGTATTAATTATTTAGGATGGAGAAATGATGGTTCTGATGCTGGTGGTCAGGGATGGTATGATTTGGCTATTGCAGTAAATCCTACTAACAAAAATGAAATATTTTTAGGTGGAGTAAATATATGGCGTTCAACAAATGGAGGAACTTCTTTTAATATTTCAGGGCATTGGCAAGGTTTCGGAGCCCCTTATATTCATGCAGATATTCACTATTTTGTTTACCAAGGTAATACTTTATTTGTAGGTTGTGACGGCGGTATTTACAAAAGAAGTGGTACAAGTTGGCAGTCCTTAAACGGTAATTTAGCAATTCATCAAATTTATAGAATTGGAAACACTGAGGCTGACCCTGAACTTATTACTTATGGTTCACAGGATAATGGTACCACCAAATATGATAATGGTATCAATATCAAAATTAGAGGTGCAGATGGAATGGAAACTTGTATTGATCCTGTTTCCCCTAATGTACTTTATACTTCTATTTACTATGGCGATATTTATAGAAGCACAGACAGAGGCTTAAACTTTACGACTGTTAGTGTGGGTAGTGAACAAGGTGCTTGGGTTACTCCCTATTTATTAAATCCTCAAAATCGCTTTGGTTTATTTATTGGTTTGAAGAATGTCTGGAAATCTACGGATAGAGGGAACACATGGACAAAAATTTCAGATTTTAATTTAGGCAATATTGCTCACTTGGTCGTTGCTCCTTCCGACTCTAACATTATTTATGTTGGATATAGTGGTTCCATTTATAAAACTATCAATGGTGGTAATACTTGGGAACTTACTAATTTGAATCCTCCTAATACTATTTCTTATATCAAAGTACATCCAACAAATCCTAACCATTTGTATGTAACTTTTTCGGGTTATTCAGCAAATGAAAAAATTTATGTATCAAAAGATGGAGGGAACACCTGGCAAAATATATCAACAGGTTTACCGAATGTTCCAGCTAATTGCGTAGAATACCAGAATGGAAGTGATGATGGAATTTATGTGGGTACAGATATTGGAGTTTTTTATAAAAACAATCAAATTCCTGTTTTCCAGCCATTTTCTAACGGTTTACCAAGAGTGATTGTTAATGAATTAGAGATTAATTACGCTTCACAAAAAATTCTTGCAGGAACTTATGGAAGAGGTTTATGGCAATCCGATTTATTTACCAATCCAACAACTCCACCTACAGTTTATTTTACAGCTAATCCTTTAAGAACTTGTTTATATTCTCCGGTACAATTTCAAGATTCTTCAACCAATATCCCTTTAACTTGGAATTGGGAATTTTATAATGGATTTCCTTCTACTTCAAATATTTCTAACCCTACGGTTCAATATCAAACTAGTGGTTTGCAAAACGTTAAATTAACAGTAAGCAACATAGTAGGTTCAGATAGTTTAACCAAAAACCAATATATTAATGTTTTACCTGCTAATTCTATGCCTTATTCAGAAGGTTTTGAAAATCAATTTTTACCGGATAGCTTGTGGAAAATTGTTTCTGATGATACTATTCAATGGACTACAGCGCAGGTAATTAATAAATCAGGGCAAATTTCTAATGTAATAAAAATGCCTTGTTATGGATATACCAATGTTGGAGAAATTGATGAAATTATTACTTCACCTATTGATGTTAAAGGCTACCAAAATGCTCGTTTATTTTTTGATTTGTCTTATGCAAGATTCAATGCTACACAAAATGAAAGATTAAGAGTTCAAATTTCTACTGACTGCGGAAATACCTTTTCTCAAGTTTATAATCGTAGTAACACCAACTTACAAACTACCAATGAGACTACCTCAGAATATGTCCCTAATAATGCAAATCAATGGAGAACAGATTCTATTAATTTGAATAATTATTTAAATTCGGGAACTATTATTGTCAAATTTTTAGTTACCAATGGAAACGGTAATCATTTATATTTAGATAACATTAATATTCGTGGGGAGTGCCAAACACTTAATTTTGATGTAGCTCAATCTAATGATACGATTTTTGCGAATGTAACTGCGAACTCTTATCAATGGTACAGAAATGACACTCTTCTGGCTACAACCAATAATCCTTATTTCGTCGTTAATCAAAATGGAAATTATAAAGTAGTTATTAACATAAATGGTTGTGAAAACTATGCTAACATTAATGTACAAGGTGTAAAAAATACAATTATTTGGGACAATACAGCAATTAAAATCTATCCCAATCCTACTAATGGTTTGGTTTATTTGTCAAGTAACCAATTATTTACTGAAAATATAAAAATTGAATATTGGGATTTACAAGGTAAATTGCAAAAATCCTTTGAGTTTTCTGATACTTGGAATGAAATTTCTTTAGATATTTCAGATTTAACGAAAGGAATGTATCTGATGAAAATAGAAAGTAACTTAAAAGTAAGTTGGTATAAAATTATTAAGGAGTAAAACCATTTTTGCTATAACTACGTATCGATTTATAGAATGGCAAAGTTAATTACGAAAACAAGATTAAGAGAAATTATCAGAGAAAACCAAAATCCCAAAGTGGATGCAGAATTAGAATTATGGGTTGAAAAAATTCTTTCTGAAGTTATTGCACAAATTCAAGAAGAACAGGATTTGAGAGAAGAAAAATTGGCTACGAAAGAGGATTTAAAGTTATTCATTGAAAAAATGGATGAAAGATTTGAATACCTCATTAAAGAAATGAATTTGCGTTTTGAAAATGTTGATACTCGTTTTGAAGCCATGCAAAAAGAAATGAATACCCGCTTTGAAAAAGTAGATACTCGTTTTGAAGCCATGCAAAAAGAAATGAATACCCGTTTTGAAGCCATGCAAAAAGAAATGAATACCCGTTTTGAAAAAGTAGATACCCGCTTTGATGCTTTGATTAAGCAAATGGATGCTCGTTTTGAAAAAGTAGATACACGCTTTGATGCTCTGATTAAGCAAATGGATGCTCGTTTTGAAGCTATGGATAAAAGATTTACTCTCTTAACTTGGACAATGAATATTGGTTTCACTATGATTGCTATTATTGTGGGTCTATTAAATTTGCTAAAAAATTAAGTATTGTGTGCGTAAGGGATGCGAAGGACGCAAATTCAATAATACTCATTGACCACGAAGTGGCACTGCCTTCTGGCGCTTTTGAAAAGTAGAAAAAGGATTGTGGTATTTTGAGTTCGCCGAAATGCTGAAACGAAGTGTAACCCGAAGCAAGCCCGACCCGAAAGTAGAGAGGGGCACACCCAAATTATTATAAATGATAATCATAATGAGATCAAAAGAACAATGGGGTACTAAAATTGGATTGGTTCTTGCAATGGCTGGTAATGCTGTTGGGCTTGGTAATTTTTTACGTTTTCCAGTTCAAGCCATTCAAAATGGTGGAGGAACTTTTATTATTCCTTATTTTATTTGCTTTTTATTAATGGGTATTCCGCTTTTATGGGTAGAGTGGAGCATGGGTCGGCTTGGAGCAAAGCATCAAAAGCATAATCTACCTTCTATTCTTCAACTTCTCTCGCAATATTCGTGGGTAAAATATCTTGGAGTTTTTAGTTTATTTACCAATATAGTTGTCGCGGCTTACTATACTTACATAGAATCCTGGACGTTAGGCTATTTATATTTTTCTATCACTCAAAAGTTTTCAGGTCAAAATTTGCAAGAAGTTCAAAATTATTTTGAAGTATTTAAAACATGGTATCATTATGAAGGTATCATTTTTTGGTTAATTACTTGTGGATTAAACGTTTATATTTTAAGTAAAGGTATTGAAAAAGGTATAGAAGCAGCCGCAAAACTGTTAATGCCTATGTTAATTTTGTTTGCAATTAGCTTGGCAATTTTTGCTTTAAGCTTTCAAAAAGGAGATTTCGGCGCTGTGCATTCAGGAATAGTAGGATTTGACTATTTATGGACGCCCGATTTTTCAGGAATATGGAAACCTAAAGTTTGGCTGGCTGCTGCTGGTCAAATATTTTTTACTTTAGCTTTGGGAATGGGAACTATTCAATGCTACGCTTCTTACATGAAAAAAGATGAAGATATAGCGTTAGGGGCAATGGCATCTGGTTGGTTAAACGAATTTGTGGAAATCGTTTTAGGTGCTTCTATTATTATTCCGATTTGTGTAGGATTTTTAGGCTTAGATAAAATTCAGGAATGGGTTAAATTAGGAGGTATGGGATTAAGTTTTAAGGTTTTACCCTATTTATTTTCTCAGTGGGGTTTGATAACTGGAACCATAGCAGGAGTTTTTTGGTTCGGAGCTTTATTTTTTGCGGGAATAACTTCTTCACTTTCCATGGGTTTACCTTTAACTTCTTTTATGAATGACCATTTCGGATGGTCACAAAAAAAAGGTGCTCTTTTATTTGGTGCGTTGATTTTTTTATTAGGAATACCTTGCATTTTATCTCCAATCATCTTTGATGAGTTTGATTTTTGGGCTGGTTCATTTTCTTTAGTGTTATTTGCAGTTATAGAAATTGTTTTATTTTCTTGGATTTGGGGTATAGAAAAAGGTTGGAATGAAATTAATGAGAATGCCAAAATTCGTATTCCCATAGCTTTTAAATGGGTTATTCATAAAGTTACTCCTATCTTTTTAATTACGGTTTTAGTAGCCAATATACCAGGATTGATTCAAAAATTATTAGAAGAAACTAACCCTGAAATCTTGGTTGCAAGATTGATGATGATGTTGATATTTTTTGTATGTTTGTATGCAATACATAAATCCTCAATCCATGAAGCCTGAATCTTTATTTTTAATGTTGATTATCAACGGAATAACAATATACTTTGTAATAAAGTTTTTGTGGAAAGTTGTAAAAGAAGAAAAGTAAATGCAAATTATCCCTTTGGAGTTTTATAATTCTAGTATTTTTCTTGATTTTTAATTGAAGAATGTTACTTTAAAATTTAAATGCCATTCACTGTATCAGTTTTGTATTTTAAAAATAATGCCTTGAAAAATTAATAATTACAAAAAGCTACCTAAAAAAGGTAGCTTCGTAAACAAAAATAAATATGAAAAGCAACTAGATTCTAAACAGCAAAACTTTCACCGCAGCCACAAGTTCTTGTAGCATTCGGATTTGCAAAATGAAAGCCTTTACCATTTAAACCGTCTGAATAATCTAATTCTGTTCCAGCTAAATACAAATAACTTTTTAAATTACAAACTAATTTAACGTTTTCGTTTTCAAAAACTTGGTCATTAGGAAGTAATTCATTATCAAAATCCAATTTATAGGATAATCCTGAACAACCACCTCCCTGCACAGCTACTCTAATAAAATAGCTATCATCTAAACCAGCTTTTTCACGTAATTTTTGCAAATGATTTTTAGCTTTCTCAGTAATAGTAATCATGAATTAAATTTTTTCTTTTTGTTTGATGGGTTCTAACCCGTTTTTTATTCGGTAATCATTGATGGCTGCTAAAATTGCATCTTCTGCTAAAACTGAACAATGTATTTTAACAGGTGGCAAAGACAATTCTTCAACAATATCCATGTTATCAATTTCTAAGGCTTGGTCAATAGTTTTACCTTTTAACCATTCCGTAGCTAAAGAACTTGAAGCAATCGCAGAACCACAACCAAAAGTTTTAAATTTCGCTTCTTTAATTAATCCTGTTTCAGGATCTACTTCTATTTGGAGTCTCATGACGTCACCACATTCAGGAGCTCCCACTAAACCTGTACCAACATTTTGGTTATTTTTATCTAATGTACCCACGTTTCTGGGGTTGTTGTAATGATCAATTACTTTATCTGAGTATGCCATAATTCAAAGTTATGTTTTTAAGTTATACGTAAAATAATTTAGAATAGTTCTAAAAAAATAAAAAAAATTTTTTAATGCTCAACCCATTCAACGGATTTTAGGTCAATACCCTCTTTAAACATTTCCCAAAGCGGGCTCATCTCTCTTAATTGACTAACGGCTTTTTTTACATGTTCAATTGCATAATCAATTTCTTCTTCTGTGGTAAATCTACCTAAACCAAAACGAATTGAGGAATGAGCTAATTCATCATCTAAACCAAGAGATTTTAATACATAAGAAGGCTCTAATGAAGCAGATGTACAAGCGGAACCAGAAGAAACTGCTAAGTCTTTAATGCCCATAATTAAACCTTCTCCTTCTACGTATTTAAAACTGATATTAGAGACATGAGGTAAACGGTGAAGTTTATGACCATTTAAATATGTTTCTTCAATTTGAAGTAAAGAATTTTCTAATTTATCTCTCAAAACTTTTAATCTTTTTGCTTCATCATTCATTTCTTTTTTGCAGATATCTGCTGCAGCACCAAAACCTACAATACCTGGAACATTTAGAGTACCAGAACGCATACCTCTTTCATGTCCACCGCCATCCATTTGAGCAGTAACTTTTACACGAGGATTTTTTCTACGTACATATAAAGCGCCAACACCTTTAGGTCCATACATTTTGTGAGAAGTAAATGCCATTAAATCAATTCCTAATTCATCAACTAAAATAGGAACTTTACCCACCCCTTGAGTAGCATCCGTCATAAATAAAGCACCTTTAGAATGAGCAATTTGAGCAATTTCTTTGATAGGTTGTACAACTCCAATTTCGTTATTAGCGTACATAATAGAAACCAAAACCGTTTCATCGGTAATAGCATCTTGAAGCTGATTTAAATCAATTAAACCATCTGTACCTACTGGTAAGTAAGTTACTTTGGCTAAACCTTTTTTTTCTAAGTTTCTACAGGTGTCTAAAACTGCTTTATGCTCTGTAACGCAGGTAATAAGGTGATTACCTTTTTTTGCATACATTTCAATCACTCCTTTAATAGCTAAATTATCGGACTCAGTAGCTCCAGAAGTAAAAATAATTTCTTTAGAATCAGCACCAATAAGATTGGCAATTTGTTCTCGTGCATAATCAACAGCTTCTTCAGCCTTCCATCCATAAGGGTGGCTTCTACTTGCTGCATTACCAAAATGCTCTGTAAAATAGGGTAACATAGCTTGAAGTACCCTAGGATCAACAGGAGTAGTTGCATTATGGTCTAAATAAATCGGTAATTTCATGTTTGTGTTCATTTGAGTACAAAATTATATATTTTTTAGAATCAATCCAAATAACAATTTAGAATCAATCCAAAGTTCAAATAAAAACTAAAAATCAAAAAAAATTTTGATAGAGGAAAATTTTTAGAATAATAGGTTATTTTGCTAATTAAGCGAGAAGAACATGGAGGGCACAATTGGATAGATAATACTCATTGACCACGAAGTGGCACTGTCTTTGAGCAAAACAAAAAGGATTGTGGTATATTCAGTTCACCGAAATGCCAAAGCGAACAGCAAAGCCCACTTCGGCAAGCTCAGTGTAAACGAAGCCAGCCCTACCCCGAACGAAGCATGATGCACGCCCAAATAAAAATTATTCTCAAACTCCAAAAATTAGCGCGTATAAGGAACCACCGTTAAATCACTAAACTCTTTTTTTTCTAATTTGTAATGAGCAGTAATTGCAATCATAGCGGCATTGTCGGTACAATACTCAAATTTAGGAATATAAGTAGGTAACCCTAAACGTTTACCGATTTCTAAAGTTTTAGTTCTTAATAATGAATTCGCAGAAACACCTCCAGCTATCCCAATAGACTTCGGACGTAGATTTTTAATCGCTTTTTCTAATCTTTCTATCAAAATATTGACAATAGCATGCTGAACTGATGCACAAATATTCGGAAGTTCTTCCTGAATTTTTTCAGTTGGAAAATCTTTTAAAAAATTTTTGACAGCAGTTTTGAATCCTGAAAAACTAAATTGATAATCAGGAATTTGAGGTTTAGGAAAAGAAAAATGTGGCTGGCCTTTTTGAGCTAGTTTATCAATTAAAGGTCCACCGGGGTAGGGTAAATTTAATAATTTTGCAACTTTATCAAAAGCTTCCCCAGCGGCATCGTCTAATGTTTGACCGATGATTTGATGATTTAAAGGGTGTTCCTGAACCATTGTTAAGGAGGTATGTCCACCAGAAACCGTTAAACATAAAAATGGCAATTCTGGGGCATGGTCAATCCAGTGGGCTAAAATATGGGCTTCCATGTGGTTTACTGCTATTAAAGGCTTTTGTAGAGCCATACTTAATCCTTTGGCATAATTTACACCCACTAATAATGAGCCCAACAAACCCGGACCTTGTGTAAAAGCAATGGCATCTAAATCTATAAGAGTAATTCCTGATTTTTTGATAGCCTCTTCAATAACTAATTGAATGTTTACTAAGTGTTTACGTGATGCTAATTCAGGAATTACACCTCCATATTGGCTGTGGTCTAATTGGCTACTGACCACGTTGGCTAAAATTTTTTGGTTGTGAATTACAGCAACAGAAGTATCATCACAAGAGGTTTCAATGGCTAAAATTAAAAATTCCATAAACTTCGAAATCCTCCCATTCTAAAACCTCCCAAAACGACCCATTCTTTAAACGTATTTTGCATTCTGTACCATGCGTCTATCTCAAAATAAATATCTGTATAAAATAATTGATAGGAAATTTTGGTATGACCTATTTTTAAATCTAACAATTGACCTTGTAAAACTTGGTTGTTATAATCTTGAAAATGGGTATTACCGGTTCGGAAAATGTTACCTCCGTAATTTTTGCCATTTATATCTAAACCTTTTTTTACATAAGCACCATCAACAGTTAAATATAATCTGGGTAATGGCTGATAGGAAAGTTTGGCTGAAATATCTCTTGCATTGGCACCATAAGTATAAGCTAAAAATTGACCGTAATGGCTATAATTTGAAGCAGGATTGGTATGCCCGTAAGTGTAAGGGGCTACTTGGTTAAATTCTAATTGAAAATCCAATTGGTCAATGGTAGCCACGTTGATATATTTAAGACCCGCTTGAATTCCTGTTTTATTACCCCACCAACCTTTTCCTACTTTACGATTTCCAAAATTGTAATCATCAATCACTAATTGACCGTAAGTTTGTATGGTTTTGAATAAATTCCATTTAAATGAGACTCCCAATAAAGAATTATCCGCTGAACCAATGAGTTGCTCAACAGTACGGTAAAAAATCAAAGGATTAAGATATTGAAGTTCAAATTCTCGGCTTTGGTTAGGAGTTGCTGAGGCATAAATAACGGATTCAAAAACGCTAAAAGATAAATTTTTATGGGGATTCCAAAATAATTGGTGATGGACAGCATATTTTGCGGGTTGTCTTCCATAAGAGTCTGGTTTGTTAGGAATAAAATCCACCATCTGAGAAACTTGCCAATAATATTGAAATTTTTTAATATCTAAACGGATACTTGTAAACCAGTAATCTATCGCAAAATTGCTCAAAAATAAACTTTGTGTACCATTTCCTAAAAAATTACGGTCTCTACCCATTTTGATACGTAAATTTTGAATTGGAGAATACGTTAAATAAGCTTTGGTTAAGCCGAAATCTACACCGTTTTGTTTAAAAGGTTTCCAATAACCTACTCCCGGAAAAATTCCTCCTCTTAAAACCGAAGTTGAATCAATAAAACGAACAAAAGAAGGAAAACGAATTTGATTTTCCATAACTTCTGAATACATACCCAACTTTTTGCCCAAACGTATTCTAAAATTTGCTCCTCTGGTATTTTGAAATAAATTTGGAATACTATTAGGACGGTTACTTTTTTCATGCCCCATACGTAAATCCAAAATAGGATTGATATAAACTTTAAAATTTTCTGAACGGTAACTAATCAAATCCCTACGATTTTGGTATAACCAACTAAAATATTTTTTAAAACCATAATCAAACTCGGTTTTGCATCTTAACGAATCATTAAAATCATCATCTATAAAATGGCGAGCCCTGAAATAAGTGTGTAAATCTTTGTAAGACAGTTCATTGGAATCTATTTGAGACACAAAACGGGATACGTACTCACGAGGCAAAGGTTTTAAAGCAGATTGAAAATGTTCATTAAAGTAGCCTTTGATTTCCATTCTATCCATGAAATGTTCTATAAAATGGTTTTGAGGCAAATCAGCATCTTGGGCACGAAGGCAAAATAAAATGTTTAGGCAAATCCCAAAAAAAGAAAAACTTTTCCAGTTCATAAATTGTGATGGCAAAAATAACGAAAAAATTGTTTACTATAAATTTTATTACTTTTGCTTCCTTAATTTGCATGAAACCCTTTCATTTTGTTTCTTTGGATAACCCTTTTCAGCCTAATTATGGTGGTACATGGGACATTTACTACCGTTTAGAATGGTTTCTAAAACATGAAATGGTTCATCAAATCTATTATTATCATAAAAAACCTAATCGCGAAGTAATGGAAAATAAACTCCCAATTTACTCTATTCCAAGAAACATGAGCTATCTTCAATGGTTATCAAAAATACCATTTACAGTAAATTCAAGAAAATCTGATGTTCTATGGAAAGAATTAATGAAAGATGAAAACCCTATTTGGTTAGAAGGGATACATACCTCTTATTTTTTACCTTTATTCAAAAAGATGCAACCCAAAAGAAAAGTTTATTTACGTGTTCATAATCATGAAGCATTTTATTATCATGAATTGGGAAAACTAACTCATTCTTTACTAAAAAAAATCTACTATTATGGAGAAAGTATTAAATTGGATTGGTGGGAAAAGAAGATTTGGTCTTTAGTGGATAAACTTTTTTGTATATCTGATGAAGAAACTCAAACCATTAAATCTTATAATAAAAATACTTTTTTTTTACCGAGTTTTGTACCTAATCAAGCATCAAAGCCATTTGAAATGCCAAAAGAACCTTACCGGTTAATTTTTCATGGAAATTTTGAAATTGAAGCCAATCAAAAATCTTTATTTTGGTTATTAGATTTTATTAGTAATCATCCTGAATTTGATTTAGCTATTTATGGAAATCAAGCTCAAAAATTTAAAAATTCCTTACTAACTATTTTGGATAATACAAAACCGTTAGAAACTCAACTTTCTCATCATGATATTTTTATTTTACCAGTTTTTCAAAAATCAGGTGTTAAAATTAAATATTTAGATAGTTTACGAATGGCAAAGCCTGTTCTGGGAACTCCTTTTGTTAGTTATGGTTCTGGAATGAATCCCTCTCTATTTTTCTTAAATTTTACAGAACTAAACCAAATCCTTAAAAACTTCTCAAATTATACAAATTTACTGTTAAAACAGTATCAAAGTTTTTTAGAAATTTACAATAATGAAAAAAATTTTGAGACTTTAATGAAACATTTAGAAGCGTAAATACGTTAATTTATGAACAATGCAATTTTTCATAAAATTTCTAATTTGGAATGTATTTTTGGTGGGTTGCCATCAAGAAAATTCTCTTGCTCAAAATAACCATAAGAAAAATAATAAAAATTATACAATGAACATAGATTGGACACAATTACAACCCAAAAAAGAAGGAAATTACAATGAATTAAGTCCTGACGAAGAATACGTAATTGTAAAAAAAGGTACAGAAAAACCCTTTACAGGAAAATATTATAAAAACAAAGAAAGCGGTATTTATCTTTGTAAACGTTGTGATGCACCTCTTTATTTATCCAAAGATAAATTTGATTCAGGCTGTGGTTGGCCGAGTTTTGATGATGAAATTCCTAATGCTATTAAAAGAATACCTGACTACTCACATGGAATGGTAAGAACAGAAATCGTTTGTGCTAATTGTGGCGGTCATTTAGGGCATGTTTTTGAAGGAGAAAACTTTACCTCTAAAAATGTTCGTCATTGTGTAAATTCTACTTCTATTCATTTTATTCAAGAAAAAGATTTACAAACCTCTAAAGAAACTGCTTACTTTGCAGGAGGCTGTTTTTGGGGCGTAGAGTATTATTTTACAAAACAAAAGGGTGTAATTTCTACACGGGTGGGTTATACAGGAGGAAAAACTCAAAAACCAACTTATGAACAAGTATGTTCTAAAACTACCGGGCATGCAGAAGTTTTGGAAGTTGTTTATAACCCTAAGGAAACTGATTTTAGAACTTTATGTAAGCTCTTTTTTGAAATCCACGACCCCACTCAACTCAACAGGCAAGGTCCTGATATTGGTGAACAGTATCGCTCAGAAATTTTTTATACTAACGAACAACAAAAAGCCATTGCTCAAGAATTAATAGATATACTAAAACAAAAAGGCTATAAAGTGGTTACAAAATTAACACCTTTTGAAAAATTTTGGAATGCTGAAGAATACCATCAATTATATTACGAAAAAACAGGCAAAGTTCCTTATTGCCATAAATATACGAAACGATTTGATTAAACAGAGAATTTGGGCGTGCCCCTTCGCTATGCTACATGCTACGGGTCAGGCTGCTACTTTTACACTGATTATGCCGATGCGGGTTTCACTTCGTTTCAGTATTACGGTAAGCTCAATATATCACAATTCTTATTGCTCCGCTCAAAGACAGTGCCGCTTCATGACCAAAGAGTACCCAAAAACTATTTTGGTTAATTACTTTCAATCAACTTTTTTAATTTTACCAGATTTTGCCCATTCAATATGAATCGCATCAATAATCCCGTTCACAAACATGGTACTTTTAGGGGTGCTAAAATTTTTGATAATATCTAAATACTCGTTAATGGTAACTTTAATCGGAATATTAGGGAAATTTTCTAGTTCACATAAAGCCATAACCATGGCAGCTTTATCAACAGGTGCGATACGAGAAATATCCCAATTTTCTACTTTATTTTTGATTTCAGAAAGATAGTTATCATAATTCCGGGTAACACCAAAAAATAAATCGTGCATAAATTGTGCATCATTTTCAGGAAATTTATGAAGAGGTTGAGTTTCTAAATTGTTTAAAAGTTTTTTATAAGATTTACTTAAAACTTTATCAAAAACGATTCTTGGATCGTCATTAGTCATAATCCAAGCATAAACACACTGTAAAACTTTTTCTCTTATAAGTCTTCTTTTGGGCATTACATAAATTTTTTAAGATTAGAGATAGCTTGAATACGATTTTCTGCTAGATAAATAGCAGCTTTTTGAGTGTTAACTTTTTGTTTATCAGCAATTTGATAAACTTTTTCAATATTACTGTAAATAGTTTCAACTTTTTCTAAAGCTCTTTCTTTTGAATAACCTTCTAATTCCGTATGAACATTCATTAAGCCACCTGCATTAATCACAAAATCAGGAGCATATAAAATTCCTTTTTGCATTAATGTATTACCATCTCTTTCTTCATCTAATAATTGGTTGTTAGCACCTCCGGCAATCATTTGAAATTTAATATTAGCCAGAGTATCAGGGTTAAGGGTAGCACCTAATGCACAAGGAGCATAAATTTCTGCATCAGTTTCAAATATTTTATTACCGTCTATGGGAATAGCTTTGAATTCTTTTACGACTTTTTGAATAGCAGACTCTTGAATATCATAAACATAAACGGTAGAACCTTCTTTTTTTAAATGAGAAATTAAATAATAACCCACTTTGCCAAGTCCTTGTACTACGATTTTTTTTCTGGATAAATCTTCTGAACCATAAAGTTTTTTTGCAGTGGCTTTCATACCCAAATAAACACCGTAAGCCGTAAATGGGGAGGGGTCTCCAGAGCCACCCATAGAAACGGGCAAGCCCGTAACATGAGAAGTTTCGGAATGAATAAATTCCATATCTTTTTCGTTTACGCCAACATCTTCAGCGGTAATATATTTTCCATTGAGATTTTGAACAAATTTGCCGAATCTTCTTAGAAGAGCTTCATTTTTAATTTGATTAGGGTCCCCAATAATTACAGCTTTTCCTCCACCTAAATTTAACCCTGCCGCAGAAGCTTTAAAGGTCATACCACGAGATAGCCTAAGCACATCTGTTAAAGCGGTTTCTTCAGAGGTATAATTCCAAAAACGTGTTCCTCCTAAAGCTGGTCCTAAAACCGTATTATGTATAGCTATAATCGCTTTCAGGTTTGTATTTCGGTCATAGCAAACCATGACTTGCTCATGTTCTAATTCAATAATTTCTGTAAAAATATTCATAACTTACTGACAAAATTACAATCACTTTCTACTTATTGCAACATTTTTTTTGTTTAACTTTTTGACTTTTATAAAAAATGTACAAAAAACAAAAAATTATAATTTTGAAAATTAAATATTTATTCAATGCTTTGATTTAATTCATCTAGTTGAATAGTTCCATGAGTTTTAAATAAATTTAAAAGTATAGCAATTCCTAAAGCAGTTTCGGAAGCAGTTACTGCAATGATAAATAAAGCAAAATAAATTCCATAATTTAATTCATCTTGGTTAGCAAAAAAAACAAAATTCAAATTAGCAGCATTGAAAATTAATTCGATACCAATCAATACCACTACTGCATTTCTGCGTGTTAAAACTAAAAAAATTCCTACCAAAAATAAAATTAAGCTGAAAATAATCATCGGTTTTGAAGTTCAAATTGATATTGATTCACAATTAATTCAGAAGCAAATAAGAAATCTTTTAAAGGTTGAGAATTAGAATGTAACATTTCAGATTTATGACCTTCCCACTCTTTTTTTCCTTTATGAATAAACATAATTTTATCACCAATATTTAGAACAGAGTTCATATCATGAGAAATTACAACTGTAGTAGTTTTGTATTCATTGGTTAAATCTAAAATCAATTTATCAATGATGGAAGAAGTTTGAGGGTCTAATCCAGAGTTAGGTTCATCGCAAAATAAATATTTAGGATTTAACGCAATAGCTCTTGCTATTCCTACTCTTTTTTTCATACCACCCGATAATTCAGACGGATATTTACTTTCAACATTATGTAAATTGACACGCTCTAAACATTCTTTAATTCGTTTATCAATTTGCGATTCTGTAAATTTGGTATCAAACATTCTTAAAGGAAAACCTACATTTTCTGCTACGGTCATAGAATCAAATAAAGCGGAATACTGAAATAACATTCCAAAATTTTTACGTATATTCTTTTTGGTTTTTACATCTTGTTTCCAAAAACTTACATTATCAAACAATACTTCACCTTCATCAGGTTGTATAAGACCTACAATACATTTGGTTAAAACGGATTTTCCACTACCACTTGCTCCGATAATCATATTTACTTTACCCGCTTCAAATTGAAAATCAATTCCTTTTAATACATGATTTTCCTCAAATGATTTGTGTATATTTTTGATAATAATGCTCATTCGTAAGCTTTGAGGTTACAAATATAGAAAAGATTCCATGATAAATCATTGAATTAAAAAATCAAAGGAAAATAAAAACCTGATTTTTTGTAAGATAAGCAACAGGGATGCGAAGATCGCAATACAATAATACTCATTGACCACGAAGTGGCACTAGTACGCCCAAACGAACAAAATCATATTAACAAACTAATTAGTGGTAAAAACATTACAATGTATCCAGCATGAGGAGTAAAAAATGCAAATGCTAGTAATACTAACAAGAAATAAATAAGGATTTCTTTTTTCCAGTAATCCCATGAGGATTGAAATAATCGTTTAACAATTAAAAAATAAATAGGAAAATTTACAATAAAAGTGAATAAAAACTTTTGCCAACCCGTTTCATGCGGGAATAGAAAAATAATAATACCATATAAAAACCTTTGAATAGCTTGAATGGGATTGTTGATGATATTTTTTAATCCTAATTTCCATAGTAATTCATCATCTCCAGGGTCAATGGTACAAAAATAAGCAATTTTTAGTGGTTTACCTGTATTTTCTTCATATACTTTTCTGTAAATATCTACTTTTCCACGAAATGCACTTTCTTCTCCTTTCCAATACTGCATACCCATTCCCGTAACCAAAAAAAAGGGTTTTTCAAAAGTTAAATAATTTCTAATACTCCATGGTAATACGGTAATGATTGTAAAAACTAAAATCAAAAATGCATAAAAAAAATTTCTTTTCATCAATAAAAATAGAAATAAAGTGATAGGTAAAATTTGAAATGTTCCATGGGTTAGTAAACATAAACCGCATAAAAAGCCTAAAATGATATATTTTTTTAAATTTTCTGGAAACTTCCAATAAACATAAAAAGTAATCAGTAATAAAACTGTACCTAAATGCACAAAGGTTGTGGAACGTGAAATTATAAGCAAATAAGGGTGAAAGGCGATGATAGTGGCTATAAAAATGGATTTTTGGGGACTAAAATTTAAAACTTGAGTAATTTTAAATACTAAATAAACGGATAAAGTCCCTAAAAATGAAGACACAATAAACCATAGAAAAAACCAATATTTTTCAGACCAAGCACTTGTAATCATGAGTAGAAAAGGATGTAAAGGAGGTCTAGAATGAACAGGATAGCCTCCCACTTCAAAAGCATATTCTCCACTTAACCATAAAGTTCTAGCAATTTGAAAATAACCATCAGTCCCTAAACCTTGATAATCGTCGTTAATTATAGGCTTTAATTCAAAAGGATTGAAAAAAAAATAGTAACCCAAGCAGATGAAAATTCTAATGAGAAAACTCAAAAGAATTAATTGAGCAATAGATACTCGCGAGAAAAATTTCACAATCAATTTTTGAAACAAAATTAAAAATTATTAAGGCTGCCTTAAAGACAGCCTTAATAACAATATCAAAAATTTTTAGATTACTTTTTGGGAGAGTCTTTAGGTTTATTTTTGTTAGCAATATACTCTAAATTTCCTTTGGGTAATAAAAAATCTTTATCAATTTTTGAGGCTTCCTCAAATAACTTTTTGGCTTTATCATCTTGATTTTGCTCCATATAAATTACACCTGCCATATTTAAGCAAGCGGCTTTTAAGATTACTTCTTGTTGTCCTTGGTTACCAATAATAACGTTTACTTTTTCTTGTTCAGATTTAGGGTCTCTTAAAATTTCGGATAAAGTTGATTCGCATTCACCAAAACGTTTTAAAGCAAATTGAAGAGTCGCAATTTGGTAAGAATGAAGTAATGAGTTGGTTTTTTTCTGTAATTTTTCATAGGTTTCTAACGCTTCTTTGACGAGCCCTAGATTTTGCTGAGCAATAGCTTGAATTTCAAGCATTTTAATATTATCAGGATTAGATTGTAGCATCTCACCTGCAATCATAATGGTTTGTAAGAAAGAACGAGACTCAAAATAAAGCATCGCTAAGGTATCTTTTAACGAAGTATTTTGAGGGTTAACAGCCATTAAATAATGACATGCTAAAATTGCAGTAGAAACATCATTGTACTTCAAGGAATTATTTAAAATGGTTCTATAAATCCCTTCATCATTTCCAGTTTTTTTGGATACCTCTTGGTTAGAAGTAATATTGGAATTTGAAGAGGTTTCATCAGGCTTTTTTTCATTTTTTTTCTGAGCCTGAAGATTCATACTTATTAAAACGAAAATTAGAAAATATATTTTTTTCATACATCAAAATTTAATTTCGCAAAATTACTATTATTTTGATTTAATCAAAGGATTTAAATACGATTTTCAAGAATTAATTTTTCATAATGTAATTGAAAATTTTCATATACCATACGGATTCCACTTTCTAAATTAATTTTGGGTTTCCATCCTAATTGAAAAATTTTAGAACTATCCATTAATTTTCTGGGAGTACCATTGGGTTTGGAGGTATCAAAATGAATTTCGCCTTCAAAGCCTACGATTTTTTTAATCAGTAAAGCTAAATCTTTTATTGTGATTTCAGAATATGAACCTACATTAATATGTTGTAAACCATTATAATTATCCATTAAAAAAATACATGCTTCAGCTAAATCATCAACATGCAAAAATTCTCTTAAAGGTGAGCCATCACCCCATACCGTCACGTATTCTTGATTTTGTATTTTAGCTTCATGAAATTTTCTAATTAATGCTGGTAAAACATGAGAGTTATTAAGGTCATAGTTATCACCGGGACCATAAAGGTTGGTAGGCATAACAGAAATAAAATTGCAACCATATTGTAAACGGAAGTTTTCACAAAGTTTAATTCCAGCAATTTTTGCGATAGCATAAGGTTCATTAGTGGGTTCTAATTCACCCGTTAATAAGGCTTCTTCGGGGATAGGTTGAGGCGCAAATTTAGGATAAATGCAAGATGAACCTAAAAATAATAATTTTTTTACTGAATATTTCCATGCAGCATGAATGATATTGGTTTCTATCAGCAAATTATCTAATAAAAAATCAGCACGGTAAGTATTATTGGCGTGGATACCACCGACTTTTGCAGCAGCTAAGAAAACGTATTCGGGTTTCTCCGTTTCAAAAAATTGCTGTACATCTGATTGATTTCGTAAATCTAACTCTTTAGATGTCTTATAAATTAAATGAGAATGACCTTGATTTTGAAGAATTCTAAGGATAGCAGAACCGACCATTCCTTTATGTCCAGCAATATAAATTTTAGAATTTTTTTTCATTAACTTAATTTAATATTGATCTCTTTTCCTGTTCTAATTTTTATTTCTTCTGATACTAATTTAAAAAATTCTTCAGCGTAACTGGTTTTATGAATTAAACTTTTTAAGAAAGAATTAAAACATATGTGTTCATCATCTCCAATAGAAATTCGATTTTTTGTTGCTAAAAAAGCATCAATTCCTTTGAGATATTCTGGGTCTTTATTCCAATCTTTATTTTTAGAGATATGAATGAGTATGTTAATAAATTCTTTTTTTCTTTTACTTATTTCTAATTCTTTAGTGAGTTCGAGTTCTAGATTTTTTATCAATGTAGTATCTTTCTTTTTTAGTTTGTTCAAAATCATTGCTTTATAAATATTAATATCCATTCTAATAGAATCGGTTAAATATTTAGAAAAGTTTTTCTTTTTTTCTAGTTTTAAGAATATGTCTAAGGAATTTTCAAAATTTCCATTCAAAAAATAGAAATTTGCTAAATTAAATAAAAAAATAAAGTAGACATCAATACGATTATTGATGAGATTTCTTTCTAAAATATCTAATGTAGCAAATATTGCATTACTCACTTTACCAGTGTAAGCATAAACTACGGTTTTTACTTGATAATAAAGAAGCAAATAAGAACCTAAAGATTCTGCTTCGGGTAATTGCAAATCATTGTAAAATCTATCTAAGTAAGTGTTGCATTCATCAAAACGAAACTGTCTTAATAAATATAAACACATTCTGTAAGTAATAGAAAGTTTTTTTTCAATATTTTTTTTATTGAATAACAATTGTTTATCCCAATCTAAAAAGTTTTGTTCATATTGTTTGAATAATTCATAAGTATTTTCGTTATAAATCATTACTTCCATAATAATTGAAAGAACTTTATACTGTAAGTTAAAACTTTCTAATTTGGTTAAGTCATATAAATGAAATTTTTTTAAATAACTATCTAATTTTTCTAAAATTTCTGAATGAGGTAAAGAGTAATTGGATTTATAAAGTTCATATTTAAAAGTAGAATAATCCACTTCTAATTGATTAAAAATTTCTGCTTTTTTTCTAGCATTTGCTTGTTTTTCAACAATTTCATAAACTTCAATTTCAGGATAAACCTGAGCAATAGCCAACATATGAGAATAAACAACAATCAATAGTTCAAAATCGGAATTTTGTTCACAAATTTTTTCGGCTTTTAATAGAGCTTTAAGAGATTTTTCGTGTAAGTTTTTATTTCTTAAAAAATGGGCTATGTTTATATTATTACTAACTTCTGTAAAATAATTTCCTTCATTTTGAATAGATATATCTAAAATGAAATCTTCTAAAAGACCTTTTAAACGATGCCTAATTTGATAGAAATAATTAGTTTCTTTAATCCCTAATTGTTTAAGAACTTGATTTTCTGTTAAGTTATAATCCTTACGATAAATTTCAAAGAGTTTTAATGGTAAACTTTCTTTATCTTTCCCTTGCTTATTAATAAATTCATAAAAATCTTTCTCTTCCTGCTCTGATAATGAAGCTATGATTACACCGATACTTTTCATTTTTTTACAAATTACAATTCCAAAAAATTACAGTCCGTAAAATTAATTTTATTTTAAATACAAAAAATTTTTTTCTCTTAAAAGTTTTGTTTTTTTAAGTTATGTTATTATTTTTGCATAATTATAAAACAAAACTTTAAATTATTATGGAAAATCTTGTAGTCTCCAACAACGAAACGACGGTGGATTTTTTACCTATTAACGGAACGGATTATATTGAGTTTTATGTAGGTAACGCAAAACAAGCTGCATACTATTACAAAGCAGCATTTGGATTCCAAAGTTTGGCTTATTCTGGACCTGAAACAGGAATTCGTGATAGAGCTTCTTATGTTTTAAGACAAGGAAAAGTTACTTTAATTTTTACAACAGCTTTATTACCAGATCATCCTATTGCTGAACATGTTAAACTTCATGGTGATGGCGTTAAAGTATTAGCACTTTGGGTAGATGATGCAAAAAAATCTTACGAAGAAACTGTAAAAAGAGGGGCTAAGTGTTTTATGGAACCCCATAAATTAGAAGATGAAAATGGATATGTAATTTTATCAGGTATTCATACTTATGGCGATACTGTTCATATTTTTGTAGAACGTTCCAATTATAAAGGAGCATTTTTACCCGGCTATAAAGAATGGAAATCTGATTTTAATCCTTCTGAAGTAGGCTTTAAATATGTTGATCATTGTGTAGGTAATGTGGGTTGGGGAGAAATGAATACTTGGGCTAAATTTTACCAAGAAGTTATGGGTTTTACTCAGCTCATTTCTTTTGATGATAAAGATATTTCTACGGAATATACTGCATTGATGAGTAAGGTAATGTCTAATGGAAATGGTAGAATCAAATTCCCAATTAACGAACCTGCTCAAGGAAAGAAAAAATCTCAAATTGAAGAATATATTCAATTTTATCAAGGTGCAGGCGTGCAACATATTGCTTTAGCCACTGATGATATTGTCTTTACCGTTTCTGAATTAAGAAAAAGAGGAGTTGAATTTTTATATGTTCCAGATACTTACTATGACGATTTATTACAACGTGTTGGTAATATTGAAGAAGATATTGAAATCTTAAAAAAATTAAATATTTTAGTAGATAGAGACGATGAAGGATACTTACTTCAGCTTTTCACTAAACCTGTTGAAGATAGACCCACCGTATTTTATGAAATTATTCAAAGAAAAGGAGCAAAATCATTTGGGAAAGGTAATTTTAAAGCCTTATTTGAATCGATTGAAAGAGAACAAGCATTAAGAGGAAATTTATAAATTGCAATTTCATATTTAATTTTTAATTTTAATACAATGAACACAATACCCAGTTTAGATTTAGCCGATTTTATTAATGGTAATCCAGAACAAAAAGCTAAATTTGTGCAAGATTTAGGGAAAGCTTATTCCGATATAGGATTTGTAGCAGTGAAAAATCATGGTCTTTCTGATGAACTAGTAGAAAATTTATATCGTGTTGTTAAAGATTTTTTTGCTTTGCCTGACGAAGTAAAACAAAAATATGAAATAGAAGGATTAGGCGGGCAAAGAGGATATACAGGTAAAGGAAAAGAACATGCAAAAAATAGCAATACAGGAGATTTAAAAGAGTTTTATCATGTCGGTCAGACTGTTGTAGGTGATGATCCTATCAAAAACGAATATCCCGAAAATATTTTTCCTTCTGAAATCCCTGATTTTGAAAAATATACATTAGAAGCATATAAAACTTTAGAAAATGCTGGTCGTTATATGCTTCGTGCTATTGCATTATATTTGGGATTAGATGAGTTTTATTTTGATGACAAAATTCACCATGGGAATTCCATTTTAAGGCCTATCCATTATTTCCCAATTACTGACCCTGATTCTGTTCCAGTAGATGCAGTGCGTTCTGCTGAACATGAAGATATTAATCTCATTACTTTATTAATGGGAGCTTCTGCTGAAGGGCTTCAAGTTTTGAATAAACAAGGTCAATGGGTTAGTATTACTGCCTTACCTGAACAAATTGTTGTAAATGTGGGGGATATGCTTCAAAGATTAACTAATAATGTATTAAAATCTACAACCCATAGAGTAGTAAATCCTCCGCGTGAAAGAATGAATGAACCCCGTTATTCTATTCCTTTCTTTTTGCACCCACGTTCGGAAATGGATTTAACTTGTTTACCTAGTTGTTGTACCGCCGATAATCCCAAATCCTATCCTGATGCTACAGCAGGGGAGTACCTCAACGAACGTTTAAAAGAAATTGGATTAATTAAATAATTTTTTAAGGAGCAATTAAGCTCCTTTATTTTTTCCCTTTTTGTTCATATGAATAAATTTTAAAATTTATTTTATGATGAGTTGTTTTAAAACTTCAAAAGACTTGGGAATTTTAAAGTTATCAATGTTTTTTGAAAACTCATTATAGATTTTGTAGGCCATTTGCATAAATTGGTGAATAAAGTAATCTTGATGGTAGGGATTAAAAATAGGTTCCTGAACATCCACACCATAACCAATTTTTGCTAATAATTCTTCATGAAAATTTAACCATAATTCAAAAATCTTTTCTGTACTCTCCATTTCTTTAACGTAATGAATAAGAAATTGATATAAATCTTCATCGCATACTTCTTCTTCCTTAACCACTTCTCTGAATATCTCCAAAATACATAAAAATAAACAATTTTTGATTGGATTTGTACTTAATTCCATGAAAAATTGGACTAAATGAATATCCGTGATTTTTTGTAGTTCCCTTGTAGATTTATCATAAAAAACGTATTCTACCCAATAGCCTTCTTTTAGAAAGGGTCTTTTTTTACTTTTATTGGAAAGCCCACCTTTAACAAAAAAACTTTTCTTACCATGATTTTTGGAGTAAATAGAAAGTATAGCATCAGACTCAGAAAATGGAATTACTCTTAAAATAAGACCTTCGTCTTTTTTAATCATGATTGAGAATTTTACGATACAAACTTAAATAATTCTGAATGGTGTTTTGCCAATGAAACTGTCTAGAGTAATCTATTCTTTTTTTTTCAAAATCCGTTTGATAATCAATATTTTGGTTACAATTTAAAAAAAATTCTGCCATATTTTGAGGGTTTTCAGAATTCCAATAAAAAGCATAATCTTTACAAAATTCTGGAATGCTGGAATTAGGAAATACAAAAACAGATTTTCCCAAACGCATTGCTTCTAATGGTGGCATACCCATACCCTCATATTTTGAAGGAAATACAAACGAAAAACAATTTTTTAGTAAAAAATATTTTTCTTCTTCTGTAACTTTTCCAATTAAATAAATTCTATTTTGAAGTTCAAATCGGGTTATAAGTTGATGAATGAATTTTGCATAGTTTGTCTGGTTATCACCTGCTAAAACAAGGATATATTCTTGAGGAAGAAATTTCATCATTTCAACTAAAATATGCCAATTTTTTTTCGGTTGAATAACTCCAATTCCTAAAAGAACTTTTTGATTTTCAAAGTGATATTTTGAAAATGAACTTTGAGGTTCTTGAATCTCAATACCATTGTAAATTACTTCAATGGGTTGGGTGAGAATTAAATTTTCTTCAATTTGTTTTTTGGAGAAATAGGAAATAGTAGTGAGTGCTGTGGCTTTATTGACTTTGCTTTGTAAATGTTTTAAGCGTTTTTGAGCTTTAGAGTAATTTTTTTCTTTTAAAAAGTTTAAATCATGAATAGTGAGTAAATAGGAAGTTTTCTTAAAATTAGGATAAAAATTACTATCTTGATGAATAGCATGCCAAAGGTCGTAGGATTTTAAAAATCTTGGAAAATATCTTCTTTTCCAATCTGTAATTTCGTATTCTACTTGATTTCCAAAATATCCCACATAATTTCTAGGAACTAAGAAAGTAAACTTTAAATCATCACAGGTGTTTTTAGCAATGTATTTTCCTAGCTTTAATGCAAATTGACCCAATCCATTATAAGAATTTTTTAGTTTATCTAAATCAATTAAAACTGTTTTTGTTTTTTTCATTTTCTTAGAAATCCGTATTCATACACTTTGGGTTCAATCTCAAAAGCTAATGCTTCCATTTTAATTTTTAGGTTTTCTATTAATTGGTTAAAAGTTTCATCAGAACTTTTGGTATTTAAATTCCCTTTTTCA
>CALLMJ010000079.1 GCA_938006875.1 uncultured Bacteroidia bacterium | reverse complement strand
TGGGTATGTTTATAAGTTTGTTTTTCACAATTTTTTTCCATTTAATTTTATCATGTTAGGAAGTCTATTTAGAAATCTTTTGTAAATTTGTAATATGGCTTTACAAGAAAAATATATCATTCCTTTAACAGATTTTGGGTTTAAAAGAATTTTGGTACTGTATCTAATAAGGATTTATTAATCAATTTTGATATAAGAGATTTTGAACAGAATTTTCGTTTAAGCTATAACTAATTGTTTTTAAATTAATTATGTAAGAGATATAGACATTTTGAAACCTATTTACAAAGGTTTATAGTTTGATTTATCTAAATGTTGAAAATTTATTTTCTGATGTTTAGTCAGGATTATTTTAGGTTTGGTCATTGAGTAGGCGTAGCCGTACCTGTGGTCATTGAGTAGGCGTAGCCGTACCTGTGGTCATTGAGTAGGCGTAGCCGTACTTGTGGTCATTGAGTAGGCGTAGCCGTACCGAAATGACCATTTTTCGTGGAAAAGCGGTTGTTTCGGTATGTTCGCTTCTCTCACTACTCAACAACCGAATATATACATAAGGATTGGTCATTGAGTAGGCGTAGCCGTACCTAAATGACCATTTTTCGTGGAAAATCGGTTGTTTCGGTATGTTCGCTTCACTCACTACTCAACAACCGAATATATACCTATGGACTGGTCATTGAGTAGGCGTAGCCGTACCTGTGGTCATTGAGTAGGCGTAGCCGTACCGAAATGACCATTTTTCGTGGGAAATCGGTTGTTTCGGTTAACCATTTTTAATTAACTGTTCATAAACTCTATTTTAATTATGAACAAATTATGGTTTTAATTCAAACTTTCAATTTTGATTAATTGCGATTTTGCTTCCACAAAACTTTTCTCAGAGACAAAAATTTCTTTTACAATACCTTTGGTATGGGCATAAATGGTATTTTCCATTTTCATGGATATTAAAACCAATAAGGGAGTTCCTTCCTCTACTTCTTGACCTTCTTGAACCAAAACTTTAATAATTTCTCCGGGCATTTGGGAAATATATGCGTTTTTATCTTCTTGTTGGTTAGTATCGGGTAATTTTTCTATGTACTCAATTTCTAAATTGATTCCATTTTGATTGACCTCAAATCCTTTTTCAGTAGTTTGAACCTCAAAACTATATTTGATTTGATTAACAAAAAAAACTAATTGATTTTGAAATAATTGAACTCTATCCATAAAAAACTCATTTTGGTTGTAAAAGATTTTTAGCGTAGTATCATTAATCCATTCGTATTCTAGTTTATAGTTTTCTTGCTGAATTTTAAAGGTTTCAAAACTCAGTTGGTACTTATTATTTCTCCAGCCTCTAGGTAAAAAGGGTAAGGATAAGGGAGTATTCAAAGATTGATAAATTAGAGCGGCAAAAGCATAAAATTCTTTTTGAATATTAGGGTTTAAGTCGTTTTCATAATTTTTGATAAAACTTGTAGAAAGATTAGCTTTTTGAAATTCTGGATGTTGAAAAATTTGAATTAAAAAGGATTGGTTATTGTTAAGACCTTGAATAGTAGAATTTTTCAAAGTGTAAATCATTTTTCGGATTGCTTCTTCACGATTTTGCCCGTAGCTAATCATTTTAGCAATCATAGGATCATAATAAATGGAGATAGTATCACCGGTTTGAACGCCTGTGTCCACACGAACTAAATCTGGGATATGGAATTTTAAGAGTTTACCATTTCTAGGCATAAAATCGTTGTAAGGGTCTTCGGCATAAATTCTACATTCTATAGCATGCCCATGAAATTCTTTGGGTTGTTCAGGAAGTTTACCGCCATCAGCAACATGAATTTGTAAAGCAATTAAATCGGTATTCGTAATTAGTTCTGTTACAGGATGTTCAACTTGAATACGAGTATTAATTTCTAGGAAATAAAAATGATTTTGGTCATCTAATAAAAATTCAACGGTACCAGCATTATCGTATTGAATAGCTTTAGCGGCGTTTATAGCAGATTGAGTGATTTGTTTACGTAATTCAGGAGTTAAAGCAGGAGAAGGAGCTTCCTCAATGATTTTTTGGTAACGTCTTTGAATAGAACATTCTCTTTCAAAGAAATGAATAATATTTCCATGTTTATCACCAAAGATTTGTACTTCAATATGGCGAGAAGTATCAAAATATTTTTCAAGAAGAATGGTATCATCACCAAAAGCAGATAAAGCTTCTCTTTTAGCGGCAGATAAAGCCTCTGTAAACTCTTCGGATTTGCGAACAATTCTCATTCCTTTTCCACCACCACCAGCAGCGGCTTTAATGAGTAAAGGGAAACCAATTTTTTGTGCTTCTATTTGAAGGGTTTCTAAGGATTGGTCAGAACCTTTATAGCCGGGAATAGTAGGAACATTATATTTTTCTACTAAATCTTTTGCTTCTTTTTTAGAACCCATAGCTTGAATGGCTTTGGGATTAGGACCTATAAAAATAATGCCATGGTCCTGGCATAATTGAGCAAAATTTGCATTTTCAGCTAAAAATCCATAACCAGGATGAATAGCATCAGAGTAAGTAGATTTTGCTATTTGAATGAGTTTATCCATTTTTAGGTAAGAAGATGCAGGAGCAGATTCCCCAATCCAAACAGCTTCATCAGCTAATTGAACATGCAAAGCATTTTTATCGGCATCAGAGTAAACAGCAACTGTTTGAATTCCTTTGGATTTACAAGTTTTGATTATACGGCAAGCAATTTCACCTCTATTGGCTATTAGTATTTTGTTAATCATAACCGCAAATATAAAACTTTTTTTTATTATAAAGTTTTTTTCATTTTTTTTCTATCAAAAATCTTGACAAGCATTAATTTTATTTGTAAATTTGTAACAAAATTTTTAGATAGATGAAAAAATTTTACTTGTTTATAATTATTAATTTACTGGTTTTAACCTCTTTACAGGCAAAAAATACCAATCATTGGGTTGATAGTCAATCAAATTTAATTGATATATCTTCACCATTTACTGATGTTTTGGATCATTTACCCTTAAAAGTTGTAGCTTATCCCAATCCCACAAAAGACCGTCTTTTTATTGAATGCGAAAATCCTTTGAATTCTGTTAGTGTTTATAATCTATTAGGTCAAAAATTAAAGCATTTCCATTTAGAGGGTCTAAAAAAATATGAATTTTCTGTAAGTGATTTACCATCAGGAACTTATATTATTACTGTCCAAAGTGGTAACCAAGCAATAAATCAAAAATTTACCAAAATTGATTAGCATCTGAAGGACATATTTTTTATTAGTGGATGCTTATTTTATAAGCCATTAATAATTTTCAGAAGTAAATTATTTAGCTTCAAATGTTTTGATTACGGATAAAGTTTTTTCAATCTCTAAGGGTTGAATTGCGTAGGAAACAAACCATGCTTCAAATTGAGAAGGTGCGCCATATATTCCTTTTTCTAATAAATGATGGAAAAATTTAGCATATAAAGCTGTATCAGAAGTTTTTGCATCGGACAAATTCAGAACTTGTTCTAAGGAAGTAAAGAAAATAGTGAACATGGAACCAATTCTTTGAATACAATGACTAATTCCTTTGTTTATCAAAATATTTCTTATTTCAGTTTCTAGAATAAAAGTATGTGCTTCTAATTGGTGATAAACTTCAGGATGATTTTTTAAATAATTTAAAACTGTTAAACCTGCAACCATAGCCATAGGATTACCAGAAAGAGTACCTGCTTGATAAACAGGGCCTTTTGGAGCGATACAATCCATAATTTCTTTTTTACCACCATAAGCACCTACGGGTAATCCCCCTCCAATGATTTTACCAAAAGTTGATAAATCGGGTTTAATTCCTAAAATTTCTTGAGCTCCGCCTAAGGCTAAACGGAAACCCGTCATTACTTCATCAAAAATCAAAATAATTTGATGTTCATCACAAATTTTACGTAAACCAAGAATAAAATCTTTTTGAGGGATAACAAGCCCCATATTACCAACGAAAGGTTCTAAAATAATAGCGGCAATGTTACCAATATTAGCATTAACTAAATTTTGAACAGCTTGCAAATCATTATAAGGAGCTGTAAGGGTATCTTGGGCAACGCCATCAGTAACACCTTTTGAGTCTGGAGTACCAAAAGTTAAGGCACCAGACCCTGCGGCAATCAAAAAACTATCTCCGTGTCCGTGATAACAACCTTCAAATTTAATGATTTTATTTTTTCCTGTATATCCTCTAGCAGCCCTAATAGCAGACATGGTTGCTTCTGTTCCTGAATTAACCATTCTAATTACCTCGATTGAGGGAACAATTTCAGTTATTAATTTAGCCATTTCATACTCTAATTCTGTCGGAGTACCAAACCCAAGACCTTTATGAATTTGCTTTTGTAGGGTTTCTATCACTATTTCAGGAGCATGACCTAAAATTGCGGGTCCCCAAGAATTAATATAATCAATATAAGAATTACCATCTACATCAAATAAATAAGCTCCTTTAGCTTTTTCTATGAATATAGGAGTTCCTCCAACACTTTGAAATGCCCTAACCGGTGAATTTACTCCTCCGGGTATATATTGTTGAGACTTTTCAAATAATTTTTTACTTTTTTCTATTTTCATAAGTCAATGAACTGATTAATTAATTTCTATTTTTGTATAAAATTTATCGTTTTCTGCTGTCATTTGAAAGCCTATTTGGTCAAACAAACGAATATAATTTTCATTTTTTTGAATATTTTGCCATGTAATATTAGAAACGTAACTAGGAAATAAGGAATAAAAATTATTCATATTCAAGTAAGTATAAACAGAACTTTTTGATTTAAAACGATTGGAAAAGTTTATAAAGGATTCTGAATTTTTCAAAAATTTTTTTTCATTATAATCATCAATAAAGGATTGTAAAGCTAGTTCATCTAATGAAAATACCACAAAATCATCAATAAAAGTTACATAGGGCATATCAAATTTTTGGAAAAGTTTTCCAAATAAAAGTTTAAATAAGCCTCTGACTTGAAAATGAGAAATTTCGTAATCGTTGTAATCATAAGATGTATTTTTTACTACTTTGGTTCTTTTTTTAACTTGCTTCAAAATAAACTTAATTCTTTCTTTTGCGGCGTCAATATCATTTGCGTGTATAAAAACTAATAGTTCTGGTTGTTGGAAAGTGGAATCCGCTGGTTTATTTGCAACAATACAAACTTCTTCAGTAATCCAACTAACAAAATCTTTTTTTACATTGATTTTTAAAAGTTTTTCAATTTTTCCCAGATTTTTTTGATGTTCTCCATAAATAACAGGATTTTTTTTCATTTGGTTTTCAAATTCATCATAAAATTGAAGGAAATCTTCAAAACCTAAGCTAGTAAACCAAGCAGTTCTATCGGATAGGATATTTTGGGAAGGTCTTTTTCCTGCGCCCGAGCTAAGCATAGCAGTTAAAATAGAAACAGAACTATCTTTTGGAAGAACGTATCCTTTAAAATCTAACATGTTTCCTTCTAAAAGCAATTGAAAAGCAGAATAATCTATAGTTTTTTGCAAGTCTTTAAAACTTCCTAAATCGTTCATATAAATACCCAAAAAAGGATTGAATTGGTAGGAATTAAAATAAATAGTAAAATATTCACTTCCTTTCATGAGTTGTTGAACTTTAATAAAGCGGCTATCATCAGCAAGCTCGCTTTTTTGTGAAGCTTCAATAGATTTTTTGATTAATTTGGGAGTGTAAGAAACCAATAAAACATCTTCTAAAAAACATAAATAAATTGCGGATTTTTCTTTGGGGTTAGTGAGTTCATAAATAGTTCTTTGTTGGTGGCTTCTCTCTGTAATTTTATAATTGGATAACGAAAGTAGCGTTTTTTTAAGAGACCCTAATCTTGTAGCAATATCATGCATAGACCAGATACATAAAAAATCATAATTTTTAGCTTCTGTCATGTGTGCAGAGATAATTAAAGGCTGATTAGCAAAAGTTTCTGCAATTAATTGATTGTTTTTCAATAAAGAGTCTACAAAAAGTGCGTTTTGGTTAATATCAGAAAAGAAATCATTATTTCTTAATTCTTTCCAGAGTTCACTTTTTTGAATTTGTTGCCAAGCATTTATAGGTTGCGTAATTTCTAGAATATAAATTGCATCATTAGGAACTAAATTGATGGAACGCACATGCGTAATAGGAGACCATTTTAAATAAGCAAATAAACCTAAAATTACAAGCCCTGCAAATATAAAAATGATTCCTAAAAAACGGTTCACTATGGATTAGTTTTGTTGAAAATGTTTAGAAAACTCTTCTTTGTAGTATTTTCTATAAATTTTGTCTAATTTAAGGGCAATTTTTTCTGGGGCTTCTTTTAAGCCAGAATCATCAACTTCGCCGCCTAATCCATTAGGAAATTCTTTTTCCATAGGGTCTCCTTTTGTTAGTGTAAGCAGTTTACTACCTTTTTTTACAAATATTTTTTGATTAGAGAAGCCTATTACAGACAAGTCAGAAGGACTTACGTCTCCTCGGGTTACGTGTTCAATCAAGACAAAAGCTTCTGCTTTATTATCACCATCAATATCTGTAATTTCTGTTGCTTCTTGGATATACTTAACAAATAAATCTAGGGGGGCGGATTCATGAATTTTTTTTTCAGCTATTTTTTGTTTTTTTTCATTCAAAAATAAAACTATCATGCTTTCTTCTTGAATCTCTGTTCCTGGAAAATCAGGGTCGTTATTAATGGTTCTTTTAGGGAGATGATTTACTAACAAATAATAAGTACCTGAAGCATCAGTCCATTTTTGGGATTCAATAATTTTGTAATTGGGATAATCCTTTAGTATTTCTGTAAATTCAGAAGGATTAACATTTTTAATATCAATGGATTGTATAGAATGATTTTTATTACAACCTGTAAATAAATTCAGTATTCCTAGACTAAAAATCCCAAACAATAAATTCATGCTGTTAATTTTAAAGAGATGGGCTTATTGTACAAATGAAAAACTCCAAAAAATAGGATTGAATATAGTAAATCACCAACTAAAGCATTTTGGTAGAAAGGAATTGCCATGATATAACATTGAATAAATCCATTCCAAGAAATTTCATACATACCAGAAGTTGCCCAAACTGCAAAGTTTGTGATGATAAAAAAAACAAAACTTGAGGCAAAAGATGCAGTAAGGGTTTTCCATAGTTGAAATTTTTGTATAGAAAGTAAAGAACCTATAGCTACTGATGCTAATATTGCAAGATAGGTAACTTCAATACCTTGATAAAATCCTATGAAAGCATCAGAAATTAACATAGTAAGTAAAGGAACAATGATTTTAAAAGGCTTATGATGAAAAAATGCTCCACTAAAAAGTGCAATAGCTATCACAGGAGTAAAATTATTAGGGTGAGGCATTAATCTGAAAATTACGCCTAATAAAATCAGTATTATTGCTATGATAAAATTTTTTTTCATTTATAATGATTTGGAATTACAAAATTACAAAACAAATTATCAATTCAAAATTTAAAGTTTTTAAAAATTGAAAATCGGTAATTTCAATTAGAAAGTGTACTTTTTTCAATTTAGTTTTTAATGAATTACAAACCGGACTTTATTGATGGGCGTACGAAAAAAATTACAAAATATATTGAGCTAAATCACGTTTTTTAACGATACTACCCACTTTTTCTTCAACCATTTCTTTGGTTATGGTGATTTGAAAATCTGTTCTTAAATCGGGGACTTCAAACAAAAGGCTTTCTAATAAGTTGCTTAAAATGGTATGAAGTCTTCTTGCACCAATATTTTCCATTTCTTGGTTTACTTCAAAAGCAATTTCTGCAATGGCATCAATGGCATCATCCTCAAATTTTAATTCAACTCCTTCGGTTTTTAATAAGGCTTGATATTGTTTGGTTAAAGCATTTTTGGGTTGAGTTAAAATACGAACAAAATCTTCTTTGACTAAGGGTTTTAGTTCTACACGAATAGGAAAACGCCCTTGAAATTCAGGAATCAAATCAGAAGGTTTAGATAAATGAAATGCACCAGCTGCAATAAACAATATATGGTCAGTTTTTACTGAACCGTACTTAGTATTTACTACACTTCCCTCTACAATGGGTAGTAAATCTCTTTGAACACCTTCACGAGATACATCAGGGCCACCACCCGATTTGTTAGAACTTGCAACTTTATCAATTTCATCTATAAAAATAATTCCAGAATTTTGAACTTTCTCTAAAGCTTCTTTGGTAACTAATTCCATATCAATTAATTTTTGAGCTTCTTCTTCTGCTAAAATATCCCTTGCTTCTGCAACTGTTACCGTTTTTTTCTTTTTCTTTTTAGGAATCATATTGGAAAGAAGGTCTTGAAGACCATCAGGAGCATCCATACCCATGGGTCCGACTACCTGAACATTTGAGGAGGGTACTAAAACCTCAATTTCAATTTTTCTATCTTCAATTTCTTTATTTTTAATTTTTTGACGAAATTTTTCGCGAGTTTTTTCGTTAAGTTCCCTATCTTCTTTTTCTTGGGTAGAAATATTGAACCCAAACTGATCATTGGAAATAGGAGGAATAAGGATATCAAGAATACGTTCTTCAGCATTTTGTATTGCTTTAACACGGTTTTCTGCTTTTTTGGTTTCTTTTACCATGTTGATACCTTGTTCCATTAAATCTCTAACCATAGATTCTACATCTCTTCCTACATAACCTACTTCCGTAAATTTTGATGCTTCAACTTTTATGAAAGGTGCATCGGCTAATTTTGCTAATCTTCTAGCAATTTCAGTTTTACCAACGCCAGTTGGACCAATCATCAAAATGTTATTAGGAATAATATCATGACGCATTTCGGGTGGAGTTTGCATTCTTCTCCAACGATTTCTTAAAGCTATAGCAACTGATTTTTTAGCTTCTTGTTGCCCTACAATATATTTATCTAGTTCTGCTACAATTTTAACAGGAGTTAGCTCTGAATTCAACATGTTTTAATATTTTTTTTTATTTTTAACTTCTTGATACATAGACAAATAAGTGTTGTACCTTGTATTTGCAATTTCTTGACTTTCTAATGCTTCTAATACTCTACAGCCAGGTTCATGCAAATGAGTACAATTCGCAAATTTACAAAATTTTGAATAATATAACATTTCAGGAAAATATTGGCAAATTTCATGGGGTTCAAAATCCACTAAATGAAATTCCCTAACCCCTGGTGCATCAATAATATAGCCCCCAAAACTTAATGGAAACATTTCTACATGGGTAGTGGTATGTTTCCCTTTTAAAGTTTGTTTAGAAATTTCTCCAGTTTTTAAATTTAGATTAGGCTCAACTTTGTTGATAATACTGGATTTACCTACCCCAGAAACTCCTCCAACAAATGTAGTTTGATTTATCAGTTTGTTTTTAATTTTTTCTATAAATTCAGGTTGATAAATGTTTCCGTCTATTACTTCATATCCAGCTTGTGAATAGATTTTTTTATAATCTTGTAATTGTAAAAAGTGTTTTTCTTTTTTGAGTAAATCCGTTTTATTAAATACCAAAAATGTTGGGATATGATAAGCTGCTGCTGAAACCAAAAAGCGGTCAATGGTATTGAGTGGAGTAAAAGGAAATTCTAATGAAGCAATAAAAACCGCCTGAGTAATATTGCTACATAAAATTTGAACTTTATGTTCATTATGAGTAGATTGCCTGATTATATAATTACTTCTTGGGAGTATTTCATCAATAATATAATTATCATTTTCAGCTACCAAATAAACAAAATCTCCAACAGCAACAGGATTGGTAGCTTCAGAATTTTCTAGTCGTAATTTTCCTCTCAAAGTTGCTTGAATGGTTTGGAGGTTATCTAGTCTTATTTTATAGAATGACCCTGTGGATTTTTCAACTAATCCTTTGATTTTCATTAAATTACATATTCATACCGCCATCAACCTGAATCACCTGACCGGTTATATATGAGGCTTTATTACTAGCTAAAAATACGCAGATATTGGCAATATCTTCTACTTGTCCAGGGCGATTTAAAGGAATATCTGAAAGCCATTTTTGGAGTTCTTGTTCTGGTAGATTTTCTGTCATTTCTGTTTGAATAAAACCCGGAGCAACCACATTACAACGTATGTTTCTTGAACCTAATTCCTTAGCAATAGATTTTGATAACCCAATTAACCCAGCTTTAGAAGCTGAATAGTTGGCTTGTCCTGCATTTCCACTTACCCCAACTACAGAACCCATATTGATGATTACACCGTCTCTTTGTTTTAACATAGGTTTAATTGCGGCTTTACAATAATTAAATGCACTTTTTAAGTTATTATCAATCACGGAGTCCCATTGTTCCTCTGATAAACGTAATAATAAATTATCTTTTGTTATACCAGCATTATTGATTAAAATGTCTAATTTTTGATGATTTTTCAGGATTTCTTCAATTACTTCTTGTGCTCTTTGAAAATTTGAGGCATCTGCTTGAATAGCATAAGATTCAAAACCTTTTGATTTTAAATCATTTACAATTTCATCTGCTTTTGTTTGTGAACCAAGATAAGTAAAATAAACCACTGCACCTTGTTCAGCACATTTATATACTATGGATTTTCCTATTCCTCTTGAACCACCGGTTACTAAAATAATTTTTCCTGAAAGTTCCATGTTTTTTTATTAACCTGCAAAGATAATATTTTTTATACTCTTTATGAAACAATGGACTAATTTTTTTCTGTCCAATCTAATTTTATTCTACTACCAAAGTTTTATCAATTAAAAAAATCAAACTAAAAATTTTGCTTTAACGTCCTTTTTTGTCATATGTGGTGTGTCTTTTTAAGCTGACCGCTAACGGTTCTCAGCTATACGCAGGCAGGGATTTTAACCACTGAACTTACTACAAAGCACTGAACTTCAAATTTGTCACTTCCCTTTCTTACGAAGCACTACAACCTTGCTTGAGCTTATTTGCTGTTATAGCTAGTTGTTATTTCAATCATTGTATTTAGATTCTTTTATTTTTGTTTTAAAAACAGTTCCTGTAGCTACACCACCGAATGAAAAAATTGCTCTGTCAGTTAGTCCAATAATTTGTCTTGAGTTGTCTAAAGGAAAATATTTACGAGCCTCAAAGAAAAAACAAAAGTCATTCAATGGAATATTAATTTTGAAA
>CALLMJ010000078.1 GCA_938006875.1 uncultured Bacteroidia bacterium | reverse complement strand
GAATTAAAAGAAAAAGAGCATAAAACATATAGCGGTATAGCTATTGGAGGACCGTTTGCAGATAAAAAAGATGGACTTATTGAAAGCACAGTAAAAGGAGTTTTAGAAGGATTGGTAACAACAACAAAAATTGCAGGTTTTTTAATGCCTGGTGCTAATGTTTTGTTAAACAAAGCAGGATTTTTTAATACATTAGACAAACTTGCACCTACAAAATCAGAACTTGCAGAACGTTCTATTTATAACAGCGACCCATATGAGGCAAGATGGAATTTTAGTGTAGATAAACTATCTAATGTTACAGGAAATTTTTTAGTAGATTTAGCTACAATGCAAGGTGCAGGAACGTTGATAAAAGGGACTGTTATGGGAGGAGCTAAACTATTAGCACAACATTCAGCAAAAACAGGAGTAGCGGGATTTCTTGCAAGAAAAGGAGCAACTGGTTTGACTAATTTAGCTACAAAAGAAATTAGTTTATTAAAAGGTGTTCCTGGTATTGGAAAATATGCGGGACGATTATCTTTTCCAACAATAGTAGGAGCGGGTATTATAGATGGACAAGAAGTATGGCAAGAAGGAATGAATAAAGATGTAAATGGATTGACAAACACATTAAACACATTAGCAACAATAACCGTTGTTGGAGCATTAGAAAACATAGTAGATATAGAAGGAATAGGGAAAGGGATATTAGGCAAAAAACTTTCTATGGTAGATATTCCTGATGCCACTAAAAAAAGTTTTTCTATGCCTAAATCTTTTTCTGAAATAAAACAAAAAATGTTTTCTAAAACTAATATTGCAGAACCATCAGATATTCCATCAAGAGATGTTTTTGAGGCGACTGTACATAACACATTAGCTGTTGATGTAGCACAAATAAAATTAGCAAAAGCAAAAAAAATAGATAAAACAAAATTATTTTCAGAAACAAAAATTGATGAAAACGGCAAACTTGCACCAAAGATTTACAGAATGGACGCAGAAGATGAAGCTATGGCTGTTATAGTTCCAAAAGAAGAATTAGGACTACAACAGTTTAACAAACTATCTAATGGAAATTCACACTTCATCAAAGACGGGAAACTATACAGAAAAAACAAAAAACTTGAAATAGAAAAAATTGCACTTAAAGAAGTAAATGAATATGGATTAACTGCATCAGAAGTTGCAGAAGCATATAAAATTGCAACAGAAGCCGCTAAAAACAAATTTAAAAAATTTGGATTATTAAGTCCATACATTAAAATTGGGAACAAGATTGTAAATAACAATATGTCTCAATTTATTTTAGGAAGTGCTTTTGAAGGATTTACTGAAATGCTTCAAGATATAAGTACTAATGGAATAAAAAGCACAGGAAATGCAATAGATAATTTGTTTAGATTAACTGTTCCGCCTTCTGAAGTAAATGAGATATATCAAAAAGTGATGAATAAAGAAGCGCTAACAGAAGAAGAAACAAAAAGAATGTTTATAACAGGGAGATATGATACAGAATTAAAGAAAGAAGATTTAATAGAAGCAGGTCTCATAGGAGCGTTAATGGGTGGTGGTGCTAATGTAGTAAGCGGAGTTCGTAGTACTATAACAGGGAACACACCTGAAAAAGAGTTTATAAAAAGAGAAAACGAATACAAACAAGAATTAGCCACTGCTTATGGATTAGACTTAAAAAAAGAAGAAGACAGAGAGAAATTAGATAACATTTATGCAAACTCTTTCAATCTTGCAAGAATGGTACATTTAGGATTAGAAGAAGATTATTTGTATAAATTAAAAAAATTAGTAAAGCAAGGATATGTAAGCAAAACAAAATACATAGAACAACAAAAATTTATATCTGAATATAAAACAAAGCATTTGTTATATGGAGATGTGTTTAACAGTGCTTGGAACAAATTAAACTATGAAGTAAAAAGCGCAGCAACGCCTGATATTGCCAAAGCTGTCTATATGGAAAAATTAAGACTAAAAGACAATCTTATGGCAAAAAAGAATAGATTAGAACAAATAAACAAAATAAGCCAAGCACAACAAAAAAATATAGATGATTTTGCGTTTGCTCTTGCTAATGAAGAAAACGCTGATGAAGAAAACGAAATGATATTAAGACAGATTATAAATGAATATGATAAAGGAATTCAAAACATAGAAGAAGAAATGAATAAAGAGCTTGACAACTTTATAAACAAAAGAAATGAAGAAATTTTAAAGTTAGAAAGCTCTATTGAAAATAATTACGATATACAAATTGCTAATATATCATCTAAACAAAAACATTTAATAGATTTAATTCCTTTGTTAAATATACTGAAAGAGCAAGCAATAAAAGAAGCTGAATTAGCAAAAGCCGCACAATCCACTGCAACAATGCCTTTTCTAAATCCATTATTTGAATATGGAAATGAAGATATAGAAAATTTTCTTTATGACAATAATATAGACAATTCACCTGAAAAAGAAAGTATAACAAAAATAACAATCAAAAAAGAAGATAACACCGAAGGACAAGTTACTATTGGAGAATATTTTGCAACAGGTTCTGAAAAAATACCTTACAAAAATAATAAAAACAAAGGAATTCTTGCTAAAAAAATACATAAACTAAAAGAACAAATAACAAATATAAAAGAAAACCCAATAGAAGAAACAGAAAAGGCATTGAAAAATGCAGAAGAATTATTAAACGAACTCAATCAAATTTCATTAGAGCCAACCAGTCCTTTTAATTTACTACAACAAAGTGCGAAGATTGAAATAGAAACTATTATAAGCTCTTTAAATTATGTTTTAAAAAAAGAGAAAGAAAACGAAGAAGAACAAAAACAAGTTGTTTCGAGAAAATTGCATGTATTTCAAAATTATTTAAGAAATTTATTAGCAAAAGACCCTGTCGCTGAATTTAGAAAAAACAAAATAAATAGCGAAATATATGAATTTATCAAAAACAAGCTATATCCTTCTATAAACGATTTTGTCACTAACGAAACAACAATACCATCAACAAACATTAAAAGTTCAATAGCTGAAAAAAGAGCATTAGCTTATGCTACTTTTATCAACTATTTATTTATGAAAGAATTAGCTGAAAGACATAAAAAAATTGCTTTTACAGCAGAAGCAGTAGCAGCTTCTATGCCTGTACTTGATATATCTGATATTTCTGCTAATGCCAACTCTCCCACTCTTACTGATATTAGTCCTATTAAACCTACTGATGTTACACAAACTATACAATTGTCATCATTAGAAAATGAAGATGAGATGAAACTATCCCACGATACTTTTTCAGATTATTTAGATGAATTAAATAAAGTATTATCAAGTTACGTTGAGAAAAAAAGAAGAGCATATACAAAATCAAGAGATGCAATACAAGAAGCGATAGATGAATATAATACCTTTATAGAACCTTTATTAGAATTAAAAAATGAAGTAAATAGAGAATTAGA
>CALLMJ010000077.1 GCA_938006875.1 uncultured Bacteroidia bacterium | reverse complement strand
TTGAATGGAAATATCAAAGAAAAACAAGTGCGATAAGTCATCTATACTTATCTTTGGGTACTTTCTTTCTTTCTCAAAATAGAGATTTCAAAAGTAGAAATATAGGTCTAATACCTACCAAAATTGATTCTATTATGTTAGATTTGAATGAATACCCAATAAATCCCTATCAGTTTTCTTTTCCACAAGATCAAATTCAACCTTATCATTTTGTTTTGTCTGATATAACAACGCCTTTTAGCAATTATTCAGCAAAAGCATTCAATTTAGCTCCTTATGTCCAAAGTCATTTTTATATAAACAATCGTTGGGTCTTTCATTCAGGATTAAGATATGAAATTTATCAACCCCTTGTAATTAATCATTTTATAGATGGTACTGATACTACTTTAGTTCAAAAAACTCAAAAAGATTTTCTTTTTAATTTGGGTTCTGCATACCAATTCAATGAAACTATGAAACTCAAAGCTACTTATTCATCAACGATTATTAGACCCGATTTAAGAGAACTTTCTAAATTAGAATATTTTGATTATTATCAATCTATTTTCTGGTCAGGTAATCCTGAATTAAAAAGAACTCAAATTCATAATTTGGATTTACGTTATGAATGGTTTAGAAAAGGTACGAATTTATTTTCTGTAACAACTTTTTATAAAAATATTCAAAATCCTATTGAACAAACTTTAAGACAAGGAGAACTTACTTATGTAATGGTTTATGAATTAAATAATGCGAAAAATGCTTATAATTTAGGTTTAGAATTAGAAGCTCGGCAGCAACTTTCTGAAACCGGTTATTTGCAAAATTTTAGGCTTTATGGAAATGTAATGTTTCAGACTAGTCAAGTTAATGATGAAAGAACAGGCATTACCAATAGACCTCTTCAAGGACAGAGTCCTTATTTAATTAATGCTGGAATTTTATATACCGAACCCCAGTCTAAAATTAATTTAGATATTTTTTATAATCATTTTGGTAAACAAATTGTTATTGTAGGCTCTCCTGAGAAATTTAGCAATTTATATTTACTTCCTAGACACCGAATTGATATTCAATTAAGTAGAAATTTTGGTAAATGGAGTGCAAAATTAGCAATCCAAGATTTTCTAAATCAGCCTTATATACGTCGTCAGTATTACGATATGGGTTTTTACCAAGATAATAAGTTTACACGATTAGCAACCATTTATACTTTAGCTTTGCAATATAGATTTTGATAATGGTAATTGATTGACTTTGAATATTACCATTTTATGCTGTTAATGAAACAAAAAATACCGAAAATTGAATTCGGTATTTTTAGAAATTAAAATCTAATCACTAATTATTGAACTTCAGGCATATTTGCATTGCGAATTCTTTCGCTCATGCTTTCAATTTTTTGAATGGTTTCTTGCATAAACATAATTGCGTCCATAATATCTTTTTTATCAGAATATGGAATTATGTTATACAAATTATCTTCTACAACCTTATTGAACTCTTTTTCTTTCTTTTTATAATTAGCCATATTTTTGTCATTAATAGAGTGAGAAGGAATTCTTAAAGATTTAGGATCTTTAGGTTCTATCACACCAAAGGACATGTAAGGGCTAATTTTTACGAGTCGATTGTATTTATTCAAATAAACTTTTGTCAGTTGAAGTTTATCCATTTTTTCTAAATCACCTAGAACATAGGTCATGTCTGTTGCTTGATTTTGAGCAAACATATTAGAAACTAATGCAATGAAAACAAAAAAGGTTAAAAAGTATTTTTTCATATCTTAATTATTTATTTCTTTGTTGAATTTGGTTTAAAAAATCGAAAATAGACAATCAACTATAAAAACCCCAACAAAAAAGTTGAGGCTCTACAATCAACTAATCTAAAAACAGCTAAATGCAAATTATTCTTTAGTATTTGCACCTTTTTTATATTGATTTTTAATTTTTTCACCCATTGACTCAATTTTTGCAATCATTTCTTGCATGAACATGATTGCATCCATGATGTCTTTTTTATCTGCATAAGGTATTAGATTACTTAATGCAGCATCTGAATCTTGATTATAGGCTTGAATAGTTTTACTATAACTATCCATAGCTTTTTCATTAATACTTGTAGCAGGTATTCTTAATTCTGCAGGATTTTTAGGTTGTAATTCCCCGAATGGAATGTAAGGAGTAATGCTAGAAAGCTTATTTAATTTTGCTACATAAATTTTTGTTAAATCAATTTTGTCTAACACTTCTAAATCTCCTAATACATAATTTACATTTGATGCATTTTTCATATCTTGAGCATGAGATGCTAGATTGAAAAATAGAAATACTAAAAGAAAAATGTACTTACTCATATTTTTGTTCTATTTTTTGTTTTTAGATTTACTGCAAAAATACAGAGTTTTTCATACAATCATGCACAATAAAAAAAAATAATTCACATTTTATACTTTTTTGTGGAAAAACGGTATATCATTTGCTATATTTGCAATTATTATCAATTGAATATCATGAAGAAAATCGTTTCGTTATTGTTTGTAATTGTTTTATTTTCAAATATTTTAAATGCTCAAAATTTAAAAGTTGAGGAAGTTGTAGAAAATATGAGCAAAGGTGCTCAAAAAGGTATGGCTATAGAAATTCCTGAAATTTCTGAAGACTTTTTATTAAAAGAATTTAAAGATTGGGTTGATAAATTTAAGGGGAAAACTAAATTAGATAAAAAAAATAATGAAGTTTTTTCTGATGATGCTTTTATTAAGGAAGTTTCAGCAAATACTTTTGATATTTATGCTAAAGTTATCAATAAAGGAAAAAGTCAAAGATTAGTAATGTTTATTGATTTGGGAGGTGCTTTTTTGAATACTCAAATGCACGCAGATAAATATAAAATTATGGAAGGGCATTTATTAGAATTTGGTAAGTCAGTAATAAAAAATGATTTAAAAAGTCGTTTAGAGGAAGCTGAAAGTGTTCTAAAAAAATTAGAAAAAGAGAAAAAAGATTTGGAACAAGACCAATCCAAAAGTTTAAAAAATATTGAAGACGCAAAAAATACTATCAAAAAAGAAGAAGAAAATATTGAAGCCAACAAAAAGAAACAAGCCGAAAAAGATAAACAAATCGGAGAGCAAACTAAGATAGTTGAAAGTTTAAAAAATGAATACCAAAAAGTAAGAAAATAAAAAAATTTAGTTATCTTTGCACTTCATTCTTTTTTCATGTATTGGGAAACCTTCATCGAGTTTTTTAAAGAACTTACACATCCTCAAAGTATCATTCATTATGGTGGATTATCCCTTTTAGTTATAGTAATTTTTGCAGAAACAGGCATTATGGTTGGTTTTTTTTTACCTGGTGATTCTTTATTGTTTACTGCGGGTTTATTAACTGCAACAGGAATTTTAGATTATAACATTATTACTGTTCTTTTATCTGTTACTGCTGCTGCTATTCTCGGAGACAGCTTGGGTTTTTATATCGGTAAAAAAATGGGTAAATCTTTGTTTAAAAAGAAAGAATCACTACTATTTAAGCCTGAATATGTAACTTTAACTAAACAGTTTTATGATAAGCATGGTGGAAAAGCCTTGGTTTTAGGTAGATTTTTACCTATTATTAGAACCTTTGCTCCTATTTTGGCTGGTGTTGTTAATTTAGAATATAGAAAATTTATTTTCTATAATGTAACAGGAGGTATTTTGTGGGTCTTTTCTTTAATTTTGGTGGGTTATTTTCTGGGTGTGTGGACACCAGGAATTAAAGAATATTTAGAATATATCATTCTTTTTTTGATTATTGTTACTACAATTCCTGTGGTTAGAACTTTCCTAAAAGAACGTGCAGAAGCAAAAAAAAGAAAAGCCATTCAAGATGATGAATTGGAAAATATTTAATTTTTTTTTTGTAACATCTATACTTTTTTTTTCTTTTCACCAGCCTTATGTGGTTTCAACTGTCAGTGAATATAAAAAATTAATTCAAAAAGACCCTTCAAAATCTTTAATTGACTTAAAAAAGGTATGTCCTTCTATTATTTTGGATATTCGCTATGCTAGTAATAATAATTTTTTAGGATTTCCTGTTTATAAACTAGCAAAAGCTTACGCAAGATTTCCTATTGCTTTAGCAATTATTGATATACAAAAAGAACTTGAGCCACTGGGTCTTTCTTTAAAAATTTTTGATGCTTATAGACCTTATTCTGTAACTAAAAAAATGTGGGAATTAACAAATGGTTCTCCTTTTGTTGCAAATCCTGCTTATGGTTCTGTTCACAACAGAGGCACAGCTTTAGATTTAACCTTGGTGAATTTAGAGGATTCAACTGAAGTTCCTATGCCTTCTCAGTATGATGAATTTAATATAAAAGCATCTCATCAATATTATAACATCAACCGTTCTTTTATCAATAACAGAAATTTATTGAAAAGAATCATGGAAAAACATGGTTTTAAAGCTAATGAACATGAATGGTGGCATTATGATTTTAAAAACTATAAACAATATGAACTTTTGGATATTTCCTTTGAAGAGTTAGAAAAATTAGAGTAAATAAATCTTAATTTTTTCAAAAGAGACTTATTAACCAATAAAAAAAATTGTAATTTTGCGTTTTGAATATAATGAGAACATCGCTAGAAGACAATAAACAAAAATTTATAGATGCTTGGGCTGATATGGCTACCCATTGGGGAATTTCTAAAACGATGGCTCAAGTTCATGCTTTGCTTTATTCCTCAGATATTCCTTTAGATACAGATACTATTATGGAAAGACTGGATATCAGTAGAGGAAATGCGAATATGACTCTCCGAAATTTACTTTCTTGGGGGTTAATAAAAAAAGTGGATAAACCGGATTCCCGAAAAGATTTATTTGAAGCCGAAAAAGATGTCTGGAAAATTACTGCTAGTATAATTTTTGAAAGAAGCCAAAGAGAAATTAAACCAATCCGAGAATCTATCGTAGAAATTCTAAGTAATATGGGACGCCCTGAAACTTTTTCAGAAGAAGAAATGAAGTTCTACGAAAATATTAATAAACTCATAGAATTTTTAAATTTAGTGAATGATTTTTCTAATAAAATATTACCTTTGCTTCATAAAAAGAACTTTGATAAAATTGATGCGTTTATTAAGTTGTTAAAATAAAAATTCTATGAACCATAACCTACTTTATGAAAAAACCATTTCTTATTTAAGGGATCTTCATGCACGTGAAAGTATGCGTTTAGGTTGGTATCGTCAATGGCAAAACCATGATAAAATAAAACGGCTTCGCGAAAGAAAATCTATTCATACCGCATTCCTGCATGATTTATTAAGAAAAAGAGGCTTGAAACCCGCTTGGTATTCTCGTTGGTTCTACATCATGGGGCATGCTTTTGGTTTTTTTACTGCTTTATTACCCAATTCTTTAGCCTCAAAAATTGAAAATACTCTTGAAACCTGGATTTTAATTCGTTATGAAAAATATTTAAAGCAACTTCAATTAGATAATAACCTTCGTTCTATGATTGAGGCTATCCAACTAAAAAAACTCAACCACAATGAACCTGCTGTTGATGTTTTAAAGTTTCTAGAAATTTGCATTTCTAATGAAGAAAATTTATTAAAATCTTAAATGAATTTCTGCTTAGTTATAGATACTTCTACATCCATTTGTGCAGTTGCTTTGTATCAAAATGAGGTTTTGTTATCAACTATTGCATTACATCAATCCAACACGCATTCAGAAAAATCCGCTTTTTTAATTGATGAATTATTAAAAATTTCCAAAATATCTATTCAAGAATTAACCCATTTAGCAATCGCTAAAGGTCCTGGTTCTTACACGGGTTTAAGAATTGGTTTTTCTTTAATTAAAAGCATAAGTTTTAGTCTAAATTTACCCATTATAGGTTTTTCCACTTTATTGGGTCAATCTGCTGCATATTTTTCTTTCGCTCAACAGCTCCAAAGACCTATAATTTCATGTTTAGATGCTGGTAGAAACGAAGTTTATGCTTCTATTTATCATTATGAAAACCATTTATTACAGGATTTTGGTCCAATAATTTTGCCTAATGAAGAATTAGAAATGTTTCTGCAACTTAATGAAGTAATTATTATAGGAAACGGTGCATTGAAAATTAAAAATTATCACCCAACCTTTACAAATCACGCAATTTTATTCCCTCATATAGAAAATCCTACAATTGGTCTTGGAAATTTTTTGCAAACAAGAATTCAAAAAAATCATTATGAAAATTTAGTTACTTTTGAACCTGATTATTTAAAGCCTGTAAATATAACCCAAAGTAAAAAATCAAAAATATGAAAATAGAAACCGCAAAATTTATTTCTTCCAAAGTTCATTTAAAAGATTTACCCAATAGTAATTTACCAGAATTTGCTTTTATTGGTCGTTCTAATGTAGGAAAATCATCATTAATCAATTATTTGACTAATCAACCCAAGTTAGCTAAGACGTCATCAACTCCTGGAAAAACCCAAACTATTAATCATTATTTAATCAATCAAACTTTTTATTTTGTGGATTTACCTGGTTACGGTTATGCAGAAGTTCCTTTATCCATAAAAAAGCAATTTGAAAAAATGATTCAGGATTATTTACTAAAAAGGGAAACCTTGGCTTGTTTATTTGTTTTGATTGATGTTCGTCATGAGCCTTTAAAATTAGATTTAGAGTTTATTCAATGGGTTGGGGAAAATCAAATACCTTTTTGCTTAATTTTTACAAAATGCGATAAACTTTCACAAAACCAATTAGATACTAAAATTCAGAATTACAAAAATAAGTTATTAGAGACTTGGGAGGAATTACCACCTTTTTTTTTAACTTCTGCAAGTAAAAATATGGGCGGCAATGAACTTTTGGTATTTATGGATAAAGTCCTTCAAGAAATATTATAAACTAGAACTGTTTACATAAGTGGGCTGAGTAGTTCGGTAATTCTCAATAACTCTATGCGTAGCTGTATTTAAGCCGCAGTCATTTCGGTACACTTCGTTACTCAATGACCCATTTCGGTAGGCTTTGGTACTCAATGACTCTATGCGTAGCTGTACAGATGAAGCCATAGTTTTGGTTAACAGGTCTTTTGAGTACACTTTTTATTTTTTTATCCATACACTACTAGGTACAGCCTCTTCTCTCCAATTTGGAAAACCTATAAATGTTTCATAAAAACCGTCTTGAACTTCTTCAGGAATAAAAACTAATTCTGTTATGGTTTTATCCATAAAAGCAGAATTTTCTAAAGAATAGTTTTTGAGTTTTTGATTCCAAAAAATATGATGATTGCTCAAATAACCTTCATCAAAAGCTTTATCTAACGAGGGAATATCCACAATTAAATGCTTAAAACCCCAATCCGTAATGAAGGAAATCGCATCATTAGTAAAAAATGGAGCAGGATTTAAATTATAATCACGATTTTTTTTTGATAAATCATTTGGAACAGTTCTGATGATTAATCCTTCAATTTTTTGATTTTTAAATTCACTAAAATAGAGTTTTAAAGTTTCTTCAATATCTTTTTTTATCAAAACTTTGTCTCCATTTTCTAATTTGGGTTGATAATTTTCTTTTATGATAAAATCATTTGAATGTTGAAAAATATGAAAAGGAATGGTAATTAAAAGAGAAAAAAAAACGGGATATTTCAAAATATCTGGAAGAAAAATTTTGTCGTTAACGATATGTCCAATACATTCGGTATGAGTTCCATTACAATGAGGTGTAACATTGACTGACTTAAAATTACAAGACCCACCAAGTTCTGTACTTCCTACCCATTCACCTGACTGATAAGGTTTTGAATTTGCTGGTGGAACATCGTACATTCTAATTTGATTTTCTGAGTTTTGTAAATCCAAATCTAAACTTAGATTGATAAACATGCATTCAATTTACAAATTTACAAGATTTTTATAGTAATTTGACTACTTAAAAATACGTATTTTGTATTTTTTTTGAAAAAAATGTAACAAATAATGAGCATCTTACGTTAAATTTGTTGTGTTTTTCATGGTTTAGTTTAGGTTAAATGCCTCTCATATTGTACTTTTGTGCATTTGAGAGGTTTTTTATGTTTAGGTGGATAGTTGTTAGTTTATTTTTATATCAAATTGCTAATTCTCAAAATTTTCAATGGGAGAATTATGTTCCATTTGATACAAGATTTTATCCTGTTGTTAGACTGAAAATTATTATTCATGTTTTACAAAAAAGTGATGGTTCCAATAATTTTCAAAATACTGAGGAACACAAAGAAGCTATTTTAAAAATATTTTATCATGCTCATAGCCTTTACTCGAATTTAAAACCTTTAAAAATTGGAAATACAAATTATATTCCTGATTCAAGAATTCGTTTAGATTTTAATAAAGAGGAAATTTATTTTCATCAAAATGACCGTTACAACGATTTGAGTTGTATTGGGAAACAAGGAACTTGTGGAATGTTAATGCAAGAAATATATAAAGAATTGATTACAAAAAATTCCCAACAAAATCCTAATGCTTTACACGTTTTTTTAGGCGAGGGTGAAGAAGGAAAAGGAGAGGCTTGTGGTATAGGTTGTAAAAGATGGTGTTATATTGCTGGGGCTTATAAACAATATGTAAAAGCCCAAAATTTTTGGGATAGTGGAGCTTTATTGGCTCATGAAATCGGTCATAATTTAGGACTATATCACACAGTTTTTAAAAAAACTCCTACTAATGATTATTGTGATGATACTCCGACTTGGCCAGAAAATCCTGATTGTTGGAATGGGGATTCTTGCTCTAATAATATGATGGATTACAATGCGAATAAAGATGGGCTTTCTCCTTGCCAATTAGGAAGAATTCATTTTCATATCTCTTCTAAAGGTCATGGCGATATTAAAGATGCTATTTTAAAAGACTGGTGTATTTTCAATGCAGATTCAACCGTATTGATTCAAAAATTTGAAAAAATTACTTTGAATGGAGAATACCGACTGCAAAGTAACCTGGTTTTATATCCCAATTCTGAGCTTACCTTAAATGGAACATTACATTTACCTCAAAATGCTTCCATATACCTTTACCCTAAATCTAAATTAATAGTCAATGGAACGATTACAAATTTTTGTGGAGATCAATGGCAAGGTATTTTTCCTATCAAAAAGAAAAAACAAAAATTAGAAGAACAAGTGATACTTAAAGGAAAATTAGAGAATTGTTTACAAAAATAGTAATACTGCATTTGCGAGAGGGATTGCTTAGGGCACAATTCGATAATACTGATTGACCACAAAGTGGCAGTACCTTTGGCTGCGAACAGCGAAGCCCACTTCGGCAAGCCCAATGTAAACGTAACAGACCGACCCACAGCGTAGCAAAGGCACGCCTAAATAATTATTTTTCTAATTTCCATTTACTCTTCAAACATCGTTTTCTAAAATAAAAATTCTTTATTTTTGCAAGCTAATATGGATTTGCTTTTAAGAAACGTCAAAATATTTCAGCCAAATTCTGAATTTCATTTACAAACTAAAGATATTTTTATTCAAAAAGGGATTATTCAAGCTATAGAAAACCCAAATAAAAACTCTGAATTTCTTAATCCTGAAAATAACGAAGAAACTTTTTTAAGTTTAGGATGGATTGATACTCATTTACCCTTAACTATTCCCGGAGACGAAAGAAGAGAAACTTTAGAATCTTTATCATTAGCAGCTAAAGCTGGAGGTTTTACAGATATAATTTGCTTGCCTACTGCGTTATCTTCCATTGATACTCCTGAATCTTTGATTTC
>CALLMJ010000076.1 GCA_938006875.1 uncultured Bacteroidia bacterium | reverse complement strand
CTAACATAATAGAATCAATTTTGGTAGGTATTAGACCTATATTTCTACTTTTGAAATCTCTATTTTGAGAAAGAAAGAAAGTACCCAAAGATAAGTATAGATGACTTATCGCACTTGTTTTTCTTTGATATTTCCATTCAACATTAGAACCTATCATACGATCCTTTTGTTTTTGCAAAGAATTACACGCAAAAATCAGGTCATAAAAATTTTCTAAATACTCGCTATTTAGTCTAAAATCATTTAAGGTACTATCATATACAGAGTAAATAGGATAATTTAAAGGAATCTGATATTGACTATAATTAAAGAAAAGTTTTGTCAAAATTTTGCTTTGGCTATGGTTATTTTTATGAGTTTGATACTCCACGATAATTTGTGAAGAATAAAGATTTTGTTTTTCAATACGATTGAACCAATATCTATAATTATACCAAACATTAACATCATTATCTAAATCAATATAGTTGTAAGCCCCTACACTTTCAGAAAAATTAGCCCATTGAATTTTAGAAAAATAGTTTTTCCATTGTAGCTGAAATTTGGAAGAGCTATAATTAAGATTTAAAATTTGATTAAAGGTTTGTACGCTTTTATTGATAAATAAATCACCAGAATCCGAAACAGGATTATATCCTAAATCCTTATCAAAATTTTCTAAAAACTTAAACTGAGTTTTTTCTTTAGAAAATAATTCCGAAAAATTGGAAGCAACAGTAAAACCCAATTTTTGATTTTTATTAAGATCATATTTTCTTTGCATTTGAAAAGAAAAAGATTGGTTAGGTCTAATCATTTGTTGAACTGCCTCAAAATCTGAATGTAATTGCTTAGCATACTGGGCATTTTCATTGCTGTGAGTGGGTATATTTTGAATAGTTTGAGCATCAGGGAAATTATCTGGTAAAAAACTTTGTGTACCATTAAAAATTCCTAATTTCCCTTTTTTATTATTCATTTTAGGAAAATAATCTTTCTGAAAAGAAATATTAGGATTAAAACCTAACTGGTAATTGAATAAAGTTTGATTTTGTTCTGGCATATCAGAAGTTTCAAAACTAATTACTCCAGAACCAAAACCACCAGGAATTTCGGAAGAATAACTTTTTATGAGTTGAATATTAGAAATAATGTTAGAAGGTAAATTATTAAAATCAAAGGTTTGTTTATCGGCATGTAAAACGGGCATCAAAGAACCATTAAATAAAATTGTATTATAACGTTCAGGCATGCCTCTGCACACCAAGTACTTATCTTCTACTATTGTAATACCGGGCATTCTACTTAATGCAGTATTAATAAACAAATCTGAACTGGTTTTCAAAATGATATCCCCAGAAAAAACATCAGATATGTTCAAATTATTTTTTTGTAATAGAATTGCTGATACTTCAGATTCTTTTCTTACATTAGATTGAATTACTACTTCTTGCATTTCTACTCCTACCTCTTGCAAAGTAATGATTAAGGGATTTTTTAATTTTTCTGGATGAACATCTGATATTTCTTTGCTCTGATAACCAATGTACTGTATGACCAAAGTATAACTTATCGGTTCTAAATTCTTTAGAGAAAAATTACCATTTAAATCGGTTAATGTTCCAATTTCGGTTTTTTCTTTAATAAAGATTTTTACACCAGGAAGCGGTTCAGAACTTTGAGAATCAATAACTTTTCCGAATATTTCAAAAGACTTAATTGGTTCTTGTTCATTTTTTTGCTCAATATTCTGTGGAATATTTTTTTTAGTTCCTTTCAGCCTTATATCTTGTGCATTAACAATATTTAAAAAAATCAATATATAAATCGCAATATTTTTCATTTTTGCCATAATATTTAAGTATTTCTACAGAGAGCAAAATTAATACTTTTACAATTCAAATTGCAAAAAAACTTAGATTAACCGAAAAAGTTAGGAGTTTATTACTTACCACTTTTTACCATTTTATTACACTTTAATTATAAATTCATGTGTAATAAGTTCTAATTATTTTTGAATATTGATTTTAAAATCTGATATTCAATGATTTATAAGTTTTCCACAATAGTGGGAAAAAGTGGTAAATAGTGGTAACTTTGCTACGTTTAGATTGATGAAAAAACCTCTGTTTGGAGAATATGAATGTAAAGTAGATTCAAAAGGAAGATTTTTGTTTCCTTCTGTATTACTTTCTTTTTTCTCTGAAGAGGAACAAAATGAATTTGTTATCAATAAAGGTATGGATTCTTGTTTAGTGCTTTATCCTCAACAAGTTTGGGAACGAGAAATTGAAAAAATTTACTCTAAAAATCAATTTTTAGAGAAGAATAGAACCTTTGCAAGAATGTTTCAGAGTGGAGCTCAACCCGTTCATTTAGATAATCAAAAAAGAATTTTAATTCCTAAAAAACTATTAGAATCTTCTGAAATTCAAAATGATATTGTTTTGATTGGTGCTTATGACCGGATTGAAATATGGTCTAAAGAAAAATTTGAAAATTGGTTAAATGCTCATCAACAAGATTTTACAACTTTATCAGAGGAGGTGATGAAAGATGAATAGTGTTTACCATATCCCTGCATTAAAAAAAGATTGCATTGAACTTTTAAATATTAAGCCTAATGGAGTTTATGTAGATGCAACATTTGGTGGTGGTGGGCATTCCTCAGCTATTTTAGAACATTTAACTACGGGTAAACTCTTGGGTTTTGACCAAGATATTCATACTCAAAAAAATATACCTTTAAATCCTCGTTTTCTTTGGATAAATGACAATTTTTCAAATATCACTCATCAACTTCATGAACATGGAATTAAAAAAGTAGATGGAATTTTAGCGGATTTAGGCGTTTCTTTTCATCAATTTGATACAGCAGAAAGAGGTTTTAGTTTTCGTTTTGAAAATGCAAATTTAGATATGAGAATGAATCTTCATTCCGATTTAACGGCTGCAATGGTTTTAAATGAGTATTCAGAAGAAAATCTTGCTGACATCTTTTATTATTATGGTGAAATTAAATCCGCAAAAAAATTAGCTTTTCACGTAATCCAATATAGAAAAAATATAAAAATTCAGAAAATTAAAGATTTACTGCATATTTGTGGGTATGTTTTTCCAGAACATTTAATCAAAAGTTATTTACCTCAAATATTTCAAGCATTAAGAATTGAAGTAAATCAAGAATTAGAACATCTTAAGTCTTTTCTTCAGCAAACCACAGATTTACTTAACCCTCATGGAAGGTTGGTAGTCATTAGTTACCATTCTTTGGAAGATAGAATTGTCAAAAATTTTATGAAGTCAGGGAATGTAGAGGGAGTTTTAGAAAAAGATTTTTATGGAAATCAACAAGTTCCTTGGAAAATTATCACCAAAAAACCGATTGTACCCACTGATGAAGAAATATTTGAAAATCCAAGGTCAAGAAGTGCAAAATTAAGAGTAGTAGAAAAAATATAAATCAAAAATCCATCAACGAATTTAAAAATGCAAAAAAATAAACCCAAAAATACATTAAAATCAGAATCAACGAATTCAAAAACAACGACTTCGGGCAAATCTGCTTTCAGTAAAAAATATTCCAAACTGTTAGCAGATTTAGCTTTTGATTTTCAATCATTGAATTGGGTTAAAGAAAATTTTTATTTTATTATTTTTATTTTCGGAGTGGGTTTAATTTATATTGCCAATAGTCATTTTGCAGAAAAACAAACGCGTAAAATGGAAGCATTATCCAATGAAATCAAAGAATTAAAATCAGAGGCTATGACCATTAATGCACAATTATGCAGAATGAAAAAACAATCCGAATTAAGTAAAAATTTAGAAAGCAAAGGTATCCAAGCATTAAAGGATATACCCTACAAAGTTGTAAAAGAAACTCGTAATCCTAAACGAACTTTCCAAAAAGAACTTGAATAAAAACTATGGCAAAAGTAAATGATCATATATTAAGAAGAATTTATTTGATGTTTGCGGCAGTATTGCTGTTTAGTTTATTGATTGTTCTTCAAATATTAAAAATCCAATGGATTGAAGGAGATAGATGGGTAGAAAAGCAAGGCAAAGAAAGGATTTATTTTAAAAATGTATCTGCTACACGAGGTAGTATTTTAGCGGCTGGTGGTGAGGTTTTTGCTACTACTTTGCCTTTTTATCGTATAGCTATTGATGCCACCGTATTAAAAGAAAGTAATTTTCCTAATTTTCAAGACAGTCTTTCTATGCTTTGTAATAAATTAGCACGTTATTTTGGTGATGATAAATATGATGCAAAATATTTCAAAAATAAAATTTTAGAAGCTAAAAAAAATAAGGACCATCATGTTTATTTATTTCCCGTTGGGCGTACTTTTAAGTACCAAGAAATGAAGCAAATCAAATCATTTCCGATTTTTAATCACCCAAATAAAAATGTTAGTGGTCTTATCATAGAAAAAATTAATAATAAACGCTTTTATCCTTATGAAGAATTAGCGAAAAGTACATTAGGAATTTTAAAAGATGACACTCTGGGAGTTAGAGGTTTAGAACATGCTTATAATAGGGAATTAAGGGGAATTGATGGTTTAATGTTGGTACAAAAAATTGCTGGTGGTGCAGAGATTCCATTAAGTGATTTTGAAATGCAAGAACCCAAAGATGGTTACGATGTTCAAACTACTTTAAATGTAGAACTTCAAGATGTGGTTTATACTGCATTAGAAAAAGGGGTTTTACAAAACGAAGCACAAGGCGGGGTTGCTATTTTAATGGAAGTTAATACCGGTAAAATTATAGCTCTTGCAAACTATCCTGAACATTACAACCACGCAATTGGTACTCCTATTGAACCCGGTTCTACTTTTAAAATTGCTTCGTTAATGGCATTTTTAGAAGACAAAGCTATTGGTTTACAAGATACTATCAATACCTACGGTGGGCAAAAAGATTTATATGGCTTAAAAATGAAAGACGAAGCGGGTTACAGTAAATTAACCTTAAAAGAAGCATTTCAAAAATCGTCTAATATTGCATTTGCTGAGGTATCAGAAAATTATTACTTAGATAAACCTCAAAAATTTATTGATAGACTTTATGAAATTGGCATATTAAAGCATACAGGCTCTCAAATTAAAGGAGAACCAGAACCTTATGTTATCAAACCCAATCATAGGTTATGGTCTAAATCCTCTTTACCTTGGCTTTCTATTGGTTATAATGTTAAACTTACTCCTTTACAAATCTTAACTTTTGTTAATGGAATTGCTAACAACGGGAAATTAATTTCTCCTGTTTTGGTTTCACAAATTAAAGATGGCTCTAAAGTCATTGAAGAATTTAAATCGCATACTATTGTTCAAAGAATGTGTTCCCAATCTACCCTTCATACGGTTCAAGAATTTATGTTGAGCGTAGTAGAAAACGGAACAGCCAAAAGTATAAAAGATACTGTATATAAAATTGCCGGAAAAACTGGTACAGTGCAAAAATATATTGATGGTAAATATCAAAAAAAATATCGTTCTTCATTTGTTGGGTATTTCCCTGCTGATAACCCTAAATATTCTTGTTATGTGATGATTGATGAACCTGAAAAAGGAGAATACTATGGTTCCAGAGTAGCCGCTCCAGTTTTTAAAGAAATAGCAGATTATATTTTTTATAGGGATTTAGAGATTCATCAAAACCGTATAAAATCCAACAAATTTGCCTCTCAACAAAATCCTTATAATCGTGTTACTCATCGTGAAGATATTCTAAAGCTCTATTCTTTATTGAATATTCCTGTTCCTGAAGATTTAAAAGTTGAAACGGAGTATGTAAGAACTCATAATAAAGGAAAATTTGTGGCGATTGATGACTTTAAATTATCGGGGAAATATGTCCCCAACGTAAAAGGAATGACTGCAAAAGATGCAGTTCCCTTATTAGAAAATATGGGTTTCTGGGTAAAATTACATGGAAGCGGTAGAGTAAAATATCAATCTATTGCACCCGGTGAACCTATTACTCATGACCCTAGAAAAAAACAATTCATCTCCTTAACCCTTGAATAAACATTTATGAAGCAACTCAAAGATTTATTATACAAAGTCCATCTTAAAGAATTATACGGAGAAACAACCGTAATACCTAATGATTTTCATTTTGATTCACGTAAAGTAAAAAAAGGAGATTTATTTATTGCCATAAAAGGAACTCAAACTGATGGCCATCAATATATCATTAAAGCTATTGAGCAGGGTGCTATAGCAATTGTATGCGAGGATTTACCAAAAGATTTTATTAAATATCCTCTTATTCAGTGGATTGTAACCAGTAATAGCCATGAAGCTTTAGGAATTATTGCTTCTAATTATTATGATAATCCTTCTGAAAAATTAAAAGTAGTCGGAGTAACAGGAACTAATGGTAAAACCACCGTTGCAACTTTACTTTATAAATTATTTACGGATTTAGGTTTCCCTTGTGGCTTAGTTTCAACAGTAGAAAATAGAATTAATGAAAGAGTAATTCCTGCTAATTTAACTACTCCTGACGCAAAATATCTTCAGAATTTGTTTCATTTGATGGTACAAGCAGGTTGTGAATATTGCTTTATGGAAGTAAGTTCAATTGCTGTTCATCAACATAGAATTTCTGGTACTTTTTTTACAGGAGGAATTTTTACCAATATTACCCATGACCATTTAGATTATCACGGAACTTTTGAAAATTACTTAAAATGTAAACAAACATTTTTTACCAAACTCTCTTCAAAAGCCTTTGCTATCAGTAATTTAGATGATAAAAATGGTGAAGTAATGCTTCAAAATTCCAACGCAAAAAGAATTTATTATGCTTTAAATCGTTTAGCCCATTACAATGCAAAAATTATAGAAAATACTTTAGAAGGTTTACATTTAATTTTAGATAGCAGAGAACTTTGGGTTCCATTAGTAGGGAAATTTAATGCTTATAATTTATTAGCGGTTTATACAGCCGCAAAACAATTAGGAATACCCTCTGATGAAATCTTAAAAAAATTAAGTTTAATTTCTTCTGTAAAAGGACGATTTCAAATTTATAAACATCCTAAACAACCCAAGTTTGCTATTATTGATTATGCTCATACACCAGATGCTCTAAAAAATGTTTTAGAAACCTTGAAGGATATGAAAATCAATAATTTAATTGTAGTTTTTGGTTGTGGTGGAAATCGAGATAAACAAAAAAGACCCCTAATGGGTAAAATTGCTTCGGAATTAGCCGATAAAGTCATTATTACCTCAGATAATCCCAGAAATGAAGACCCCAAAAAAATCATAGAAGATATACAAAACGGCATTTCTAAAGAAAATTTAAGTAAAGTTACAACTTTGGTAGATAGAGAAGAAGCTATTGCAGCAGCCTTAAAATTTGCACAAAATCATGATGTAGTTTTAATTGCTGGCAAAGGACATGAAAATTACCAAGAAATCAATGATTTAAAACTCCCTTTTGATGATAGCGTTATGGTTCAAAAAATTTTTAATCTAATCTAAGTTTATGTTATACCAATTTTTTGCATGGCTAAACCAACTTTTTGATATCCCAGGTTTTGGAGTTTTTCAATACTTAACTTTTCGAGCTGTTTTAGCTGCTATTTTTTCTTTGGGCTTATGTTTAATTTTTGGGAATCAAATTATCCAATTTTTAAAAAGTAAATCTATTGGAGAAACCATCAGACAAGAAGGACCTCAAAATCATTTATCTAAAGCTGGAACCCCTACGATGGGCGGTATTATGATTATTTTAGCTATTATTATTCCTACATTATTATGGGCAAACCTTTCTAATGCCTACGTCATTCTTTTACTTATTAGCACACTTTGGATGGGTATTATTGGTTTCGCAGATGATTATATAAAAGTTTTCAAAAAAAATAAACAAGGATTAAAAGGAAAATTTAAAATTTATGGTCAATTAGGTTTAGGTTTAATCGTGGGCTTAACTATGGTTTTTCACCCTCATTTTCAAGGTCTTGAACCTAAAGTAGATAAAGATTTTACGATACACCCTAACAGCATTCTGCAAAAATCAGGATTTAAAGAAGGAGATAAATTAATTGCATTAGATGGAAAAAATATTAAAGAGCTTCCCAAAGGCTACCATAACCCTATTTTTACCATTTTTACGATTGAAAGAGATGGTAAAAGAATAAACCTCGTAATACCTAAAGAAGAAAAAATTAGAGTTTCTGAGTTTTTATTAGGCACTAAAAATTACGGATTTTCTACTAGTACCAATGTCCCATTTTTCAAAAATTACACTTTTAACTATGATTATCTTGCATTTTGGGACGAACCCAATGGTATTTGGGGTAAAATAATTTATGTCTTGGTCATAATTTTTATTGTTACTGCGGTTTCTAATGGTGTAAATATAACGGATGGTTTAGATGGTTTAGCCGCAGGAGTAACAGGAATTGTAGCGGCTACTTTAGGGATTATGGCTTATGTTTCTGGTAATGTGGTTTTTGCTAATTATTTGAATATAAGTTTTATACCTATGAGTGGTGAAGTCTTTATTTTTTGTGCTGCTCTAATTGGGGCTTGCGTAGGATTTCTTTGGTTTAACGCATTCCCTGCACAAGTATTTATGGGAGATACAGGAAGCCTTGCTCTGGGTGGTGCTATAGCGGTTTTAGCACTTATCATCAAAAAAGAATTATTAATTCCTATTTTTTGTGGTGTTTATTTCATTGAAAATTTATCGGTCATTATTCAAGTTTCTTATTTCAAATACACCAAAAAGAAATACGGCGAAGGTAAACGTATTTTTTTGATGGCTCCTATTCATCACCATTTTGAAAAAAAAGGTTTACACGAATCTAAAATTGTAATTCGCTTTTGGATTGTTACCGTTTTATTATGTATCATCACTTTTGCAACCCTTAAACTAAGATAAACTATGGATAAGAATTTAATAAAAAAAATTGTAATTTTAGGAGGAGGCGAGTCCGGTATAGGAGCAGCAATTTTAGCCAAACAAAAAGGATATGACGTTTTTTTATCTGAAGGAGGTTCTTTAAAAGCGCATTTTGAAAAAGAATTATTAGAATTTCAAATTCCTTATGAAGTTCAAAATCATACTATTGACAAAATCCTTTCCGCAGATTTAATCATAAAAAGCCCCGGTATATCCCCCAAAACAAACATAGTTCAACAAATTACGGAAAAAAATATACCCATAGTTTCTGAAATAGAATTTGGTTCGTGGTTTACTCATGCTACTATTGTTGCAATCTCTGGTTCTGCTGGTAAAACTACTACTACTTCCATGATTTACAAAATTTTAAAAGATGGAGGTTTAAATGTAGCAGTTTGTGGAAATATAGGAACTTCGCTTGCCAGAACCTTAGCTTTTGCTCAAAAAGAATATGAATATTTAGTCATCGAAGTATCTAGTTTCCAATTAGAAAACGTTATTGATTTTCACCCTCATATTGCAGTTTTAACCAATATCAGTGAAAATCATTTAGATAGATACGAATACAATCTTTCAAAATATGCCCAAACCAAAATACAAGGCTTACTAAAAAATTCAACTTCTGAAGATTTTTTGATTTACTGTATGGATTCTGAATATTTGGTTCAAGAATTGGAAAAATTTCATTTTAATGCTGAAAAAATTGGATATAGCCTAGAAAAGAAAGAAGGAAGCTCCGCTTATGTAATTGAAAAAGAATTTAAAAGGTTTATAAATATCAACATTATGTCTAAAAACAAGAAAAAAAACGGCTTAGCCTTTGATTTTCCTATTGAGGAACTTCAAGTAAAAGGTAAACACAATGAATACAACAGCATAGCAAGTTCTGTTGTAGGTAACTTATTACAAATTCGTAACGAGTCTATAAGAGAAAGTCTAAAAGACTTTGTCAATTTAGAACATCGTTTAGAACAAGTAGCAATTATTGATGGAATTTATTACATTAATGATTCTAAAGCAACCAGTGCATTAGCAGTATGGTATGCATTAGAAAGCATTACAACTCCTGTAATTTGGATTGCTGGGGGAGTAGATAAAGGAAATGACTGGGGGGTCTTATTGCAGTTAGTGACAGATAAAGTAAAAGGAATTGTTTTGCTCTCAAAAGAATTAGAAACGGTTAAAGACATCAAAAATGCTTTTAAAAATACCGTTGAAATGATGAAACATACTAACAACATGGCTGATGCAGTTCGTATAGCAAAAGAAATGGCATCAGAAGGGGACTCAATCTTGCTTTCTCCAGGCTGTGCAAGTTTTGATTTATTTGCTAATTACGAAGAAAGAGGTAACCATTTTAAAGCTGAGGTTTTAAAAAAATAAATCTTGTTAAATAAACCATTCACTTCTAATTCGTACTAAATAAGGATTTTTATTTAGGGTAAATTTTTTTTGCTTAGTGCAATGGTGGATTTTTATCGCAAATGTTCAATCGTTGCACTGTATTTGAAGGGTCGCCAGTCAATGAACCTAACTTTATTATTTTGTAGTTTCGCTTGTTTATACCCTTATTACAGAGCACAATCTTTTCGTTACTCATTCATTTGCAGCCAAAAGATTGTGCCACTTTTTTAACTCTACACTTCGAACTTAATTACAATTTTTCTATATCCGATTCAGATAAACCTGTTTTTTTTGCAATAGTTTGTATATCAACATTTAAAGATTTCAAAAACTTCGCAGTTTCTATCAATTTTAAATGTTCTTCTTCTAACAATTTTTCTTTTTCTTCCACCCGCATTCTTTCCTCTTCTAACAATTTTTCCTTCTCTTCTGCTCTTTTCTTTTCTTGTTCAGCCCTTTTTCGCTCTTCATCAGCTCGTTTTCGTTCTTCCTCTGCCCGTTTTCGTTCTTCTTCTGCCCGTTTTCGCTCTTGTTCTGCGATTTCCAACGCCTTTTCAATCTCTGTTTCTTTTTGTTTGAAAGACTCTATAATTTCGTCTTCTACGTCCATGATGCCTTTTACTTCCTCTTCTTCTATCGCTTTCCTTAACCTCCTCAATAACGGAAAATATTCCTTGGATAACCCTTTTTCATCGTATTCAATTTGATG
>CALLMJ010000075.1 GCA_938006875.1 uncultured Bacteroidia bacterium | reverse complement strand
TTCAATCAGTTTTTGCACAAGACCCTTTCATGATGATTTCAAGAAATCTCGCTAATTTACAAAATCAACAATTTCAAAAATTATTACCAGAAAAAAAAGCCAAATATTACCAATATTCTAACCTTAGACCAACTTATAACGCATTTATTGGCGAGGACTCTAAACTTTTAACTACCACTTTTAAAGGATTGGGTTCTTTGTCTGAATGGAATTTAGTTGTTGGTTATCCTATATTACTGGGTAGTAACAATACTAAATTTTTATTTTTGCCCAGAACTGGGGTTCTTTGGAAAAAATTTAGATTTGCAAATCCTTTAATTGCTTATTTAGACACGAGTTTAGACAAAACCGTTTTTTATGTAAACAATAACTTGAATAGGGATTATGGAAGCGGATTTTTTAGTTATGGAAAAACCAAGATAGTTGCTACCGCCTTAAGAATAAATCCTGAATTAGGAATATCTATTGATTTAGAAGAAGAAAGCTCTATTGGTATTACGGTGGGTCCAGTTTTAGATGTGTTACTGGGTGCAAAATATAAACAAAAATACAAAGAAAACAATCAAAAGAAAAAAGAAGTCATCAAAGGAAATAATAATTTGAATTTCAATACTTTTCAATATGGAATTAGCACTGCCATAATGACCCCATGGGTAGAAATCTATGGTGCTTATTTTCTAAACAATTTCTTTAAAGAAAATTACGGTCCTTCTGTAAATGTATTTGAATTCGGTTTCAGTTTAAATTTTATTAAGTAGGTTTATATGTACAAATCGAAAAGAGAGCATTATGGATTATATGTTATGAGGCGTTATGCGTTAGGGATGTGAAGAGGGCTTAGCCCTGCCTATGGCTGCGATATTTTGAGCATCAAAAAGATTGTGATACATTGAGTTCCCCGAAATGCTGAAACGAAGAGAAATCCATAACAGCCCGACCCGAACCAAGTGAAGGAAACGCCCAAATTTTATATCGTTAAAACTTTATCACTTACTACTTACTCAATAATAATAATTTCAACTCTTCTATTTTTTGCTCTTCCTTCAGCACTATTATTACTTGCAATAGGCTCTTTATTTCCTCTTCCCTCCGTTGAAATTCGAGAAGGATGTATTTTTTGATTTATGATGTAGGATTTTACTGCGTCTGCACGCCCTTTTGATAGCGTTTGATTATAGGTATCATCTTTTCCTACATCCGTATGCCCAATTATCATAATTTTTAATTTAGGTCTTGATTTTAAATAGCCTACTAATTTATCTAAATAAGGGTAAGAATCAGGCAACAACTCCGCAGTGCTTGGTTTAAAATTAATATTGGGAACGATAAATTTATCTCCTTTATTCACCTCTTTAGGTAATTCAAATGGAATATCAGAATTTATAACATTTTGTTGGTTATTTTGATTGTTAATATAAAGTTTAATTTTAGGTTTTGTTACATAAAACTCACCAGGATAACAATATCCTTGACCTGTATTTGGGACACCAGTCCATGAACCTTCTAATTTTAAACTATCTTTTGTTTCTGTAATTTTCAATTTAGCTTTTTTGATACACCAGCCTGTGATAGATTGGGAATATTTAAGAGGAATATAATCATTCAACACATTAATTTCTTGATAGTTAAATTCATTATCTTTTATAGTACCCGTTAAAGTAAAAGCTACAAAGATATCTTTTTCATCAAAAAATTCAAAATAACTACCACCTGTTATTTGGTTACCAAATTGTTCTAAATTTAATTTACAGTAATAAATATTCCTAACACCTTGTTGCTGTGTAACATATCCAGTCCATTCACCCGATAAATCCCATTTTTGTGAGAAAACCATAGAATAAGTTACACTTACAATTGTAACAAATATGAATTTGATATATTTCATTTCATTTAAATAAATTTCCCAAAGTTATGTAAAAAAAAGTATACAAAAAGAGGAAATTTTTTGGGTAGATATTACTTGAAATACTAATCAAATTAAAGTTTATTTTTTAATTGTTTTAAAGCTTCATTCAAACCCTCTAAGTTTTTTCCACCTGCTGTTGCATAAAAAGGTTGACCACCCCCACCCCCTTGAATACATTTAGAAACTTCTTTTATCATTTGAATAGCATTGAATTGCTCATTCGGAGTCAAATCTTCTGAAAAAATAATAGATAACATAGGTTTTCCTTGAATATTAGCACCTAAACCAATGATGGTTTGCTTAGTCATTTTGCGCAGCTCAAAAGAAAGTTGTTTCAATAAATCGGCGTTATCAATCTCAATTTTTTCTATGATGAATGAATAGTTTTCTTTATTTTGTATTTTAGTTAGGAGTTCATTTCTCTGATGAATCATTTTTTCATGGAGTAAATGCTCAAATTTTTTTTCTAAAGCATTTTTTTCTGAAATCAAATTTTCAATGGATTGAATTAAATCTTTGGGATTTTTTAGTAAATTTTTAATTACTTGATTTTGAGTATGCTCATGAATTAAGAAATCCCAAGCTTTTTGGTTAGTAACTGCTTCAATTCTTCTGATACCTGCGGCAATAGAACTTTCTGATAAGATTTTAAATAATCTAATTTGAGCGGTATTTTTTACATGAGTACCACCACAAAGTTCAACAGAAAAATCTTTATCAAATTCTATGACTCTCACAAAATTGCCATATTTTTCACCAAAAAGCGCCATTGCGCCCATTTTCTTCGCCTCTTCAATAGGAACATTTCTATGTTCTTTCAATGATATACCCTCTTGAATTTTTTGATTTACAATATTTTCTATTGTTTTTAATTCTTCGTCTGAGATTTTTTGAAAATGACTAAAATCAAAACGTAAATATTCAGCATTTACTAAAGAACCTTTTTGTTCAACATGAGTACCTAAAACTTTTCTTAAAGCCGCATGAAGCAAATGGGTTGCACTATGATTATATTTTGTTAAATCTCTGAATTGTTTATCCACTTTTGCAACCCAAGTACCTTCTGGATTTTTAGGCAACTCATTACAAATCAATATATTGAGTTCATTTTCTTTAATACAATCTAAAACTTGAATAGTTTGGTTATGACTGAATAAAATTCCTTTATCTCCAACTTGACCACCAGATTCTGCGTAAAAAGGTGTTCTATCTATAACTATTTGAAATTCATTTTTTTGACCTTTTTTAACTTGTCTATATTTAACAATTTCACATTCCACTTCTAAACTATCATAACCGACGAAAATCGGTAAATCACTAGTTTTAAGTTCTACCCAGTCTCCAAACTGAACTTTTGTAGCGGCTTTAGAACGATTTTTTTGTTCTTGCATACAAGCTTCAAACTCTTGTAAGTTTACTTCTAATCCTTTTTCTTTAGCCATCAGCTGAGTTAAATCTAAGGGAAAACCAAAAGTATCATAAAGAGTAAATGCAAATTTTCCATCAATTTTTGTTGGTTGATTTTCAATAATGTAATTATCAAATAATTCAATACCCCCAGATAAAGTTCTCAAAAAAGATTGTTCTTCACTTAAAATGATATTTTCAATAAAATTTTGTTGTTGAATGATTTCAGGGAAAATTTCTTGAAATTGTTTGGCTAAAACATCAACCAATGTATGAATAAAAGGTTGTTTTAAATTGAGATACTGAAAAGCATAGCGAACTGCACGCCTCATAATTCTACGAATTACATAACCAGCACCTGTATTAGTGGGTAATTGACCGTCAGCAATCGCAAAAGTTACTGCACGAGTATGGTCCATTACTACTCTAAAAGCGATATCTATTTTTTCATTTGTACCGTATTTTAAATGAGAAAGATTCTCGATAGCATTTTTTAAAGGCTGAAAAATGTCTGTATCATAATTGGAAGATTTGTGTTCTAAAGCTCTGCACAACCTTTCAAAACCCATTCCTGTATCTACACTTTTCATTGCAAGGGTTTCTAATTTTCCATCTTGTTTTCTAAAAAACTGCATGAAAACCAAATTCCAGATTTCAATTACTTGTGGATGGTCTTTATTGACTAAACTATGACCAGAAATAAGTTTTTTTTCTTCATCAGAACGTAAATCTATATGAATTTCGGAACAAGGACCACAAGGACCCGTTTCACCCATTTCCCAAAAATTTTCTTTTTTCCCGAAAAACAAAATTCTATCTTCAGAAATCCATTGTTTCCATAAATCAGCACTTTCATTATCTTTAGGTAAGTTTTCTGTTTCGTCTCCACCAAAAACCGTTACAAATAAAAGATTTTTATCAATATTTAAAACTTGTGTCAGAAACTCCCAAGCCCATTCAATCGCTTCTTTTTTAAAGTAATCTCCAAAACTCCAATTTCCAAGCATTTCAAACATGGTATGGTGGTAAGTATCCAAACCAACATCTTCCAAATCATTGTGTTTCCCAGAAACTCTTAAACATTTTTGAGAATTAGCAACTCTTAAATATTGAGGCTTTTGATTACCCGTAAAAATATCTTTAAATTGGTTCATTCCCGAATTTGTAAACAACAAAGTAGGATCATTTTTATTGACAATCGGAGAAGAATGAACATATTGATGTTGTTTAGAATGAAAAAAATCCAAAAAAGCTTTTCTAACTTGTGAAGACTGCATAAAAAACGCAAAATTATGGAAATTTTGTGATGAGAAAAATAAAATTTTAAGCGTTGAGAAGTCTTTTCAAGTATTTTCTTTCAAAATATTTTTGAGCGATTTCTTTTTTTGTCTCTTCAGAAAGTTCTTTTTGAAAAAGTTGAAAAATATTTTTTAAATTTTCATCTAAAAGATTTTGAGTTTGTTGAATTGCACTTTCATTTCCTGTTAAGATTTCATCGTTCAAATCCATCATTTCCATTAAAAAGGCATTTGAAAGCTTTACTTCACTGCTTCCATCGTGATTTATTAAACCCCATAATTTCAAAAAATATTCTATACGAAGTTCGTCATCATTCAAAATTTTATAAGCATTATGAATCAAAGATAATTTATTTTGTTCGTGAGAATTTTGATAAATCTTAATTAATTCTAAATACTTTTTTCGTAAAATAGTTTTATCCACAAAAAAATTAACATCATGTTGAAAAATTAAAAAAAAATCTTGCAGTACCATAGAAAAAAATTAAAAAAAATTACGGAAAAGTGTAACTTTGTGATACAAAATTACGAATAAAAACCAAACGCAATAAAATGAAAAAAAATTTTATACTACTTGCTTTATTGAACATAGCTTTTAGTTATGGATTTTGCCAGTTAAATACTTGGACAGGAAATACCTCAACGGATTGGTTTACGGCTTCTAATTGGTCATTAAACCTAGTGCCTACAATAGCAAATGATGTGATTATACCCACAACGCCTTTGGGTCCGAACTGGCCTGAAATCAATGCTGGAACCGCAGTAACACGTTCATTAACCATTGGTATAAATGCTAATCTTACCATGAATGGCGGTGTGCTTGAAGTCAATAGAAATTTTACAAGAAATGGTATTTTTACATCCAACGCAGGCAAAGTAGTGTTTAAAAGTGCAACGTTCAAACAAACTATAACAGGAATTACCAGTTTTTATGATTTAGAGCTTGCAAATACTGCTCCATATCCACAAGATACCGTTATTTTCTCTGATAATATAACAGTTAAAAATGATATAATTTTTACTTCTGGAAGAACTAAACCTGGTACTGCGGGAGAGTCCAATACGATAACCGTTGAAGGCAATTGGATTAGTAATGGAGGATTTTACTATCCAAACCTTGGATTAGTTGTATTTAGTGGTAATGTTGATAAGCAAATTCAAGGAATTAGTAATAATGCTACTCACTTTTATAATGTATCAGTTCAAAAAGAATCAGGGTATAACGCAATGATGGTAACGAGATTTTTACAAATTGATAATTCTTTAGAAATACAAAGTGGAGAAGTAGTTTTTACTAATATTGGTTCTTTACCCACAGCTAAAATTCAGTTTGATTTAAGAGTTTTTAATGGTGCAGGAATAATGCTACAAAACACAATAGGAATTCCAAACGTTGAAGTCCAAATAGGAAAAAATCTAATAGATTATAATATTGCTGTGCCTTTTCGTAATTTAGCAACCAACGTTGCTTATGGTATCAACTTTACTGATTTTAATGCGCTAATAACTATGAATAGTGCAGTAACGACTACTAATCAAACTATTATTGGCTATGGTTTAGTTACAGCGAATAATACAGGAAATAATTTACAAAAGGGTTTAAGACTACCATCATTGAAAATAGATACAGAATCAACGGTATTTATTGAAAATGAAGGAATTAGAACGATAGGTCTTTTAAATGTTGTGAAAGGTACACTTAAAGCCAATGGTAAGAAAATTATTTTAGGACATTTAACAGGAAATAACATAGTTTCTAATACTGGAATTTTAGATATGGATGCAGGCTCACTTTTAATGATGTCCACGAATACAACTCTTGGTCCATTATTAAGAATAGAAAATGGCGGAACATTACGTTTAGTGGGTTCGGATTTAGCAAATTTGGTACGAATTAATCGCGACGGAGGTTCAGGAAGATATTATAGAATCAATATTGAGAACGGAGGCGTTTTATATGCAAGATATTACAGTTTTAGCCTTTTACATGAAGAAGGTTTAATTATGCGACCTGGTTCAGTTCTCGCAGATGCTCCTTTTAATTTAAGTGACGGTGCTTTTAATGAAACAAATGCTGGTGCAACCGTGCGTTATATAGTACTACAACAAGATTTACCAACTGATATTACTATTTCTAATGTACGTTTTAACCTGACAAATACGGTATTCAATTGTTCGAGACCAGTGGGTGCAGTGGGTAACGTGATTTTTCAAAATTGTACGGGAGTTAGGTCGGGTCCAGGTTTTGAGGAAGACCCCGCAGATGCAACCCCCTCAACTACCGAACCCGATAATGACGGTAAAATTCGTTGGAATAACACTTTTGTAGTAAGGCAATGGAGCGGAGCCGTATCTAATGCATGGTACAACCCTGGAAATTGGGTAGGAGGTATTGTTCCAATTTCTACTGATGATGCACTTATCCCTGCTGGTTGTCCTAATTATCCAATCTTAGAAAACCATGTCGTTATTAATAACCTAAAAATTACTGCTAATCAATTGGGCGCTATTTTTACAACCAATGGTTTTCATTTAACTATCAATGGAGATTTGCAAAAAACCACAGGAACGAATGGTAATATAACCGTTAGTGCTGGTTCTACTATGTTTGTTAAATATAATTTCTTGATTGATGCAGGGCATTTAAATGCCATCAATGGTTCTTGGGTAGAATTTACGGGTATTTCTTCCATTGACAGAATTTTTAATTTTGCTAATCTACGCATAAATGGAAATGTTTTTGTTTCTAATGGTGGTTCTAATACCGTTGTAAAGCAAAACATAGAATTGAACTCAGGCAATCTTGTTTATGTAAATCAAGGTGTAACATTAGTTGTTGAAGGTAATTGGATAAATAACGGTGGTCGATTTACGCATGTAGGAGGAAGAGTATACTTCAGAAGTTCTAATAATACACTTAAAACCATACAATCTGGAACAGAAGCATTTGGTACAGTGTTAGTTATGCCAACAAATATAGGAGGTTGTACTTATCAATTGCTAGATGATATGACCTGTACTTCCACCGCAACAGGATTAGGGGCTTCTGGAAATTCGCTTTCTTTAAGAGGAAATAATGATAATGGCTCTGTAATTTTTGATATTAACGGCAAAATCTTAACGGTGAATCATATCCTTGTTGATGGTAATACATTAGGAACTGCCGCCGTTTACCATTCTACCTTGCTTGCTTCTCCCGGATCAACATTAAGAATTTACTCAGGTTATTCTTTGACAACAGCCGGCAGAACTCCAAGGCTTCAATTTATTGGCAACGCTTCAAAAAGGGTCACTGTAACAAGAGACGGAGTCAATACCTACACCTTTGATGCTACTGTTGCTTTAGCGGGTTTCCCTCTTTTGATTGAAGCTATTTATACGGATTTTGAATATTTTGATGGTAATGGTATCAATTGCGCAGGAGCTAATGTAAATATTTCTGCTACAAATAATTTTAGTTATTGTAGTTTTACAAACTTTACAGGTATTGCAGGTACTATGTTAAGACTTCCCGATGTATTACTCAATAATATCCTAGAAACACGTTTTACTTTTGTTGGAACGCCTATCGCTGGCACTCATTTTAATGTATTTAGAAATGCAGTAGGTTCAGGAGCCGCAACCTTTATCAATGCAGTTGGTAATTTAAGGGGGGTAACTTACGAAAGAGATAACATCGGACCTAATACTCCTGGTAATATTATCTGGATTTCTAACAACATTTACTGGGGACCTTTTGCTTCTGGTGATTGGAATGATATACCTACTAAATGGAGAGACGACGCGGGTAATCCTGTTCCTATTCCAACATCAATGGATAATGTTATTTTAGACCATACTCACCAAGTGGGTCCATACATAATCACCAATAATTTAGGAGCAAATTGTAAAGATTTAGTATTTTCTTCTGGTAGCCTAGCTATCACGCTTCAAAATAATGCATCTTTTGCTATTCAAGGCAATTTACAATTTACTTCTCAGTTTGATACTTTATACGCAAATATAGGAGGTAATATCAATATTGCTGGGAACTGGTTAACAAGTATTGGAAATTTCATTCCTGCAACGAATACTAGCGTAATTTTTTCCGGAAATTCTTCTACAATCAATACGTCTCCAACAAACCAATTTGAAAATTTAATTATAAACTGCCCCGCTAATACTATACGTTTGAGTTCTCCTATTACCATAAAAAGAAATCTTTCATTAACCAGCGGAACTTTAGATGTAGGGACAAACAATAATAAAATCAATTTACGAGGTAATTGGACTGGAACTAACAATGGTTTCTTTGTTCCACGTGAAGGAACTGTAGCTTTAATCGGTAGTACTCTTCAGAATATTACAAATCCTAACGCCCAAAAATTTTATATTTTTGAAGTAAATAAACCGTCAAGTAATGTCAATTTAAATCATGATATTTTTATTATAAGTACACTTAACTTTAATACAATCAACAAAGCTCGTATTATTACGGGTTCAAATATTGTAAGAATGGAAGAAGCGGCGGCAGTTGTGGGAGTGAACCCCTCAGGTATCAACGGCTTTGTGGACAAAAGAATGAGTTATATTTTTAAAAGTTCCACCACAAAATGGAATAGAACCTACACGTTAGGCGTGAATAGTTTTATAGATTATTTGCCTGTAGATTTAAACTTACAATTAGCTAGTCCAATTAAAACTGAAATTCTTATTGAACAATTTAATGCTGCTCCTCCTGTAAGAACTTATCCATTAGCACCAGAAGCAGTTATTATGAATTCTACGGCTCATTATTTTACTGTAACCAATATGACAGGTACGCCCATTACAGCTTGTGATATCACTTTAAGGTATAATTTCAAAGATATGATGTCATTAGCAACCTCAAACCCTTCATTATTACGTATTCTAAAAGAAAATTCTATTGATAATACACAATGGGACAATCTCACTCCTTTACTAGGAGCTTACGGAAACTCAAGTTATGGTTTTCATATTTCTAATGTTAACATCACTGGTTTTAGTGATTTTGTGATTGGTAGAATTGATAATCCTTTACCCGTTGAATTACAAAATCTTGAAGCTCATTATGATAAATCAAACAAAAACGTTAATATTCATTGGCTTACTTTAAATGAAAAAAATAATGCGGGTTTCATCATCCATAAATCTAATGATTTAAATAATTGGGTTGAGATTCAAAATTATAAATGGAACTCTGATTTAATTGGAAAAGGCACTACTTCAAATGCTAACTTGTACCATACTATTGATTCTAATGTCCAATCAGGAGTTTTCTATTATAAGCTAATTCAAGAAGATTATGATGGAAATCAAAATCAAGCTGGCATTGCTTCAGTTACCATTCCTAGTGATTTCTCTTCTGTTTCTTCACTAGTGAATTTCCCTAATCCTTTCCAAATTCAACACAATTTCCAAATTCAATTAAACCAAAAAGATTATATAGAAATCAAAATTATGGATTTGACAGGAAAAGAAATTAAAACCATAACCAAACAAGAGTTGGAATCTGGATATTATATTTTTGAATGGAAACCTGAAAATGAACCCTCTGGAATGTATCTATATCAAATCAAAACTTCCAAAGAAAACTTTACGGGTAAATTGATTTATAGACCATAATCAATAAAATTTGAAATAAAAAAGCAGTTGAGTAATTCAACTGCTTTTTAGCTTATATCAAAGTGATTAGCGAAGCTAACTTTGTAAAGTCTTGATGAATTTCTCTTTTTCCTTATTAATTGAAAATGATTTTTCTGTATCTTCGCACTCAAAATTCATCATTAATGTACTTAAAAAATTCCGATTTACAATTTGAAGGAAAAGTAAGAAAATATTCAGGGAAAGTAAGAGATACTTATATTCTCAATGAACAATTAATCGTAATGGTAGCAACTGATAGAATCTCAGCTTTTGATGTTATATTACCTAATCCAATTCCTTATAAAGGCCAAGTATTGAATCAGACTGCTGAATATTTTCATCAACAAATTGAAGGAATTTGTCCCTCTTATTTATTATCCGTTCCTGATAGCAATATAAGTATAGGATTATTTTGTGAAACTATTCCGATAGAAATGGTAGTAAGAGGATATTTGTGTGGTCATGCTTGGAGAGTTTATAAATCTGGAAAAAGAGAATTATGTGGTGTAAAACTACCTGAAGGCATGAAAGAAAATGACCCCTTCCCAGTACCGATACTGACACCAGCTACCAAATCTACTATTGGGCATGATGAAGATATTTCAGAAATGGAAATTATCAAAATGGGTATTTTGTCTTCTTCTGAATTAGAAGAACTTAAGTATTATGCCATCAGCCTTTACAAAAAAGGATTAGAAATCGCTAAATCTAAAGGTTTAATTTTAGCAGATACAAAATATGAATTTGGTTTTTATGAAAATAAGGTTTATTTGATTGATGAAATTCATACTCCTGATTCTTCAAGATACTTTTATTTAGATGGATTTGAAGAAAGACAAAAAAAAGGAGAACCACAAAAACAATTATCCAAAGAATTCGTAAGAGAATGGTTAATTTCCAATGGATTTCAGGGTCAAGAAGGGAAAGAGCCTCCAGTAATGGCTGATGATTTTGTGGAAGAAGTTTCAGAAAGATATATTCATCTTTATGAAACTGTTACAGGTCAAAAATTTGTAAAACAAAGCTATGATCATATTCAAGAAAGACTTCAACAAAACGCCTTAAAAGGTCTCAAAGAAATTGGATTTTTATAAAAAATAAAAAGGAACTTTATCTGTATTAACCACAAAGTACACAGAGAACAAAACACACTCTCCGAAACCTTCTTGCTAAAAAACTAACCACAGAGTAAGACAGAAAAAAAACATACTCCGTGAACTCTGTGGTTTTTTACTTGCTTGAAAGCTCTTAAATTACTGCACTATTAACTTCTGCGTAAATCCGCTTTGTTTTTCGCGGATAAAATACATACCCGCAGGTAAGTTTTCATTTATGGTTTGAACATTGCTGGTAATAATGTAAGTATTTAGCACCTTACCGGTTATATCTATGAGATCAAACACTCCGCCTTTTTCAGATTGGATGGTGAATTGACCTTGGCTAGGGTTAGGGTAAACTAAAAATCCATATGAAACGGTTTGTTCATTTATACTGGTGCAGACATCCACCACGATAGTACCACTTGCCGATACACTATCACAGCCTCCTGTCAGCGTTACAGTGTAGTTAAACGTACCGCTTGCCATTGGCGTACCACTGATAGTAACCGTATCGCTTGCAAAGCTACCCGTTACACCCGCAGGCAAGCCTGTTACTGTTGCTCCCGTGGCTCCGGTGGTTGTGTAAGTAATAGGAGTAATTGCCGTATTGATACATACGCTTTGGTTGTTGGTGCTCGGGGCTGAACTTAATGTAATACTCATTATAGCCCCGAGACATAACTTCGTAACAAAAACATCATAATCTCCTCCTCCATGCAT
>CALLMJ010000074.1 GCA_938006875.1 uncultured Bacteroidia bacterium | reverse complement strand
TTTTTGTACTCATTTCAATAGCAAAAATGTATCATAATTTGATATTTTCAAAATTAAATAATAACTGACACTTTATTGAGCAGAAAAAATTAGTTCTTTGCCATTTTCAATAAGTAAAGCTTGGGTTGTTCCTTCTACTTTAAAGCCATAATAAGAAAACCCTTCGGTTAAACTTAATGCTGAATTTGAAATGCTTAAATCTTTTTCTTTATTTTCATTTTTTGAACCATCATTTTTGGATTCTTTTTTGGAACAAGAAATGATGAATATAAAATGAAAAATAAGAACTGATATTAACGAAATATTTTTCATGTGATTTTTTTGCAATATTAGTGTAAAGGAGATAATTTTAAAAATATTTTTCATTTTTGATTTGAAAATAAATCCATAAACTTACTATATTTGTCAGTTTTGATAAAAATGGAAAATTTTGATATAAATCAAATTGGATTAAAAAACGGAAAAATTTTTGGTTTACCTTTTGAATACAAAGATTCTAAGGTCATTATTCAACCTATTCCATGGGAAGTAACCGTATCCTATCAATCGGGTACATCTAAAGGTCCCAAATCAATATTAGAGGCTTCCCCTCAATTAGATTTTTTTGACTTTTTAATGCCTAATGCATGGGAAAAAGGAATTTATATGCTTCCCATTGATAAAGAAATTTTTAAACTTAACAAGTTTCTACGAGAAAAAACAGAAGATTATTTATTGGATTTAGAAAATAATGAGGAAAATGTACTTCAAAATCATGAAGAACTTATTGAACAAATCAATAAAGAGTGTAAACTCATTAATAATAGAGTGGAACAACAATCTCTTAAAATCTTAAATGATAATAAAATACCCGCATTAATCGGTGGAGATCATAGTACACCATTAGGAAATATTAAAGCAGTTGTTCAAAAATATCCAGAAGTTTCTCTATTACAAATTGATGCTCATGCAGATTTAAGACCAGCTTATGAAGGTTTTACTTATTCGCATGCTTCTATTATGTATAACGTTTTACAAGAAACTGAAATTAAAAAACTCGTCCAAGTGGGTATTCGTGATTTTTGCCAACAAGAATATGAACTCATTCAATCTGACCATCGTATTTTAACTTTTTATGATAAAAAATTAAAAGAATTGTATTTTCAAGGGCGTCCCTGGGGAAGTATTGTGTTGGATATTATCAAAAATTTAGGTCATGAAGTTTATATAAGTCTTGATATAGATGGTTTACAACCCAATTATTGCCCCGATACAGGTACTCCCGTTCCTGGGGGTTTATCCTTTGATGAAGTTACATATTTAATTGATTGTATTGTAAAAACTGGAAAAAAAATAGTAGGCTTTGATTTAGTGGAAGTAGCACCTAATAAGAAAAATCCCATCAATGAAATTGTAGGAGCAAGATTGCTTTACAAACTTTGCGTAGCTTGCATTGCATCAGAAGGTAATAAACCTAAAATTGTTAAAAAGAAATCTAATTCAAATAATAATAATTCGGAAATTATACAAGTCTAAAGCAAATGCAGTATTGGTTAGTAAAAAGTGAGCCTGAAGCTTTTAGTTGGGAGGATTTAGAAAAATCAGGAAAAACTGCTTGGGACGGTGTTCGTAACTATCAAGCCCGTAATCACTTGAAAAATATGCAAATCGGTGATTTTGTTTTATTTTATCATTCTGTATCAGAGAAAGCAGTGGTGGGTTTAGCGAAAGTCATTGGAACAGCCTATCAAGACCCAACTACTGATGATACTCGATGGGTATGTGTGGATATTGAACCCGTCCAAAAATTTGCTAAACCCATTTCTTTAGAATGGATAAAAAATCAACCTCTTTTACAAAATATTCCTTTAATTAAACAATCACGTTTATCTGTTATGCCGCTGTCAAAAGAAGAATTTGAAATTATTATTAAAAATCAAAATATTAGTTTTTAATTCAATGCTATATGATTTTGGAAATTTTTACATATAATTTTTTTAAAAAATTTGCATTTGAAAAAATAGTACTCTATATTTGCAACTAAATAATAAATTTTACAAACTTTATGGAAATTTTAAGTTTCAATTTATTGAATGCCTCTTCTACAAATACTTTAGTAGAGAGTTTTGGGTTAATTGCTGGAATTACTTCCACATTGACTTTATTGACAATATTGGGTAAAAGAAAATTTCTTTTTAACTTATTGAAAAAAAGAATTTTTAAAAAATTGGTTGCGGGAGATAATCAGATTGTGGCTGCGATTCTATGTTTCTTTTTGGGAGGTTTAGGTATACACCGATTTTATTTAGGTTATACATGGCAGGGTATAGTACAATTACTGACCGCGGGAGGTTGTGGAATCTGGGCTTTAATTGATTTCATTCGTATCATAGTGGGTGATTTACAACCTAAAGGAGGTTCTTATTCAAAAACTTTCTAATTTATTAATATTCAGATATACTAAGATTGCAGGAATGATTTTACTTCCTGCATTTTTAGTTTTTTTGCCTTACGATTATTTTGATAATGGCAGTATAAAATGTTTATCCAAAGCGATTTTTGATTTAGAATGTTGGGGTTGTGGTATGACTCGAGCATTTATGCGTATTATTCATTTTCATTTTGAAGAAGCATGGTATTTTAATAAATTAAGTTTCATGGTTTTTCCGATTATTTGTTATCTTTACGCCCAAGAATTTTATGATACCCTTCAGAAAATTAAAAATCATTCAAAAGATTAAGCTTTTAATATTTTTTATTTTTTCACACTCTTTCATTTTCTCTCAAAATTTAACTAAAATAATAGATTTTGGATATAATCCCGGAAGTTTAAATGCCTTTATTTATTTGCCTTTTAACTATGAACAACTTGATAGTTTAAATCTTATTATTGCTTTACATGGATGTAACCAAAATGCAGAAAATTTAGCAAGAATTACAGGAATTACACAATTAGCAGATAAATACAACTGTATCATACTTTTTCCACAACAGAAAATAACCAACAATCCTAATAACTGCTTTAATTGGTTTTCTAAAAACCATTATAATCCTGAGAAAGGAGAAATGGCTTCTATTTTTCAAATGATAAAATACTGCAAAGAGCGATATAAAATTAAACGTATGTTTATTTACGGTGTATCTGCGGGTGCATGTATGGCTCTTAATGTTGTTTATAATTATCCATTTGAATTTCATGGTGTTGCACTCCTCGCTGGGGTACCTTTTCTAGGACTAAATAATTTTTTAGATGCTTCTAAATGGCTAATTGCTCCTAAAATTCTTTCAAAAACGGATTTACTTCAATTTTTTTATAAATGGAAAAATCTAGATAGTTTAGCATATTTGCCTAAATTGGTTTTAATCCATGGATTAAATGACCCTATTGTAGATATTCGTAATGCTTTTAACATTGTTACTCAATATACTGCACTGGTTTCAACCGATGATTCTCCTGATTTAACTATTGATAATTATGCTAATAACCCAGATATTCAAAGAATGGAGTACTTAGATAAAGAAGGTATGCCTTTGATTATTTTTTATAAAGTTATGAAGCTAGGGCACGAAATCATGGTTGATCCTGGAACTGAATCTCATCAAGGAGGACACCTTGGTGGATTATTCGCTAAAGATAAAAATTTTTATAGTACTTACTACATTTTTAAAGATTGGGGAATTATTGAATAATACAGAACCTTTTGTCATGACAAATTTTTAATTTTTCAAAACTACTTGTCTGTTATTAAATAATAAAAAAAGACAGATTATGAAAAACCTGTCTTTTTTGACTATATCAGCCTTTATTATAATTATTGAACTTCAGTTTTTTTATCTCCACAAGAGGATTTAGAAGCTGGACAAGCCTTTTTTTGAGCATCTTTAGAACAACAACCACCGTTCAAATTATATTTGTATCCAGCTTTTTCAACAGAAGCTAAAATATCATCTTTTGACTTCAATTCATCAGTATAAGAAACTTTAACAGTACCGCTTTTCATACAAACATCTACATCTTTTACTCCTTTTACTTTCATAATTGAAGCTTTTAATTTTTTAGCATCTTTTTCAGAATCCACAACTTTGTCTACTTTAAAAGCTAAAACGCTTGGTTCTTTATCTCCATCATGTAATAAAACATAAGAAGTAGAAACTATATTTGCAGTGCTAACTGCTGGAATACTTAAACCTAATAATAATGCAAATAACAAACTTTTCATTTTAATTCATTTTAATTTTGTTACAAAAATAACACTTATATTTGTAATTACAAAATTTTTATTTGTTAAATTTTACTAATTCGCATGAATATTCTTTCAAACTTTAATCTAAAACCCTTTCAGACTTTTCATTTAAATGTAAATTCTAAATATTTTGTTGAATTTAATAACCTTTCTGAACTAAACCAGTCTTTAGATTTTCAACAAAAAAATAAGCTTGATTTCTTAATTTTAGGCGGTGGGAGTAACATCTTATTTACAAAGGATTTTGATGGAATTATTCTAAAAAATGGTTTACTAGGTAAGAAAATTATCAAGGAAAATGAAGATAACATTTGGATAAAAGTACAATCTGGAGAAAATTGGCATCAATTCGTAAAATACTGTGTTGAAAATCAATGGAATGGAATTGAAAATTTAGCATTGATTCCCGGAACAGTTGGTGCTGCACCCATTCAAAATATTGGTGCTTATGGCATTGAAATCAAAGATGTTTTAGATTCCTTAGAAGCATTTCACATAGAATCAAAAGAAATACATCATTTTTCCCATTCCGATTGTGAATTTGGTTATAGAGATAGTGTATTTAAAAGAAAATTCAAAAAGCAATATATTATACTTTCAATTACCCTAAAACTCAACAAAAAACCTAATCTGAATTTTTCTTATGCTGATGTGCAAAAATATTTTGAAAAACATCAATTAGAACCAACTATAAAAAATATTTTTGATGCTGTGGTATCCATTCGCCAAGAAAAGTTACCTGACCCTAACCTTGTTGGTAATGCAGGTAGTTTTTTCAAAAATCCTTTTATAGATAATACGCATTTTCATACAATTAAAAAAGAATACCCTAATATACCTAGTTTTCCTATTGATAAAAATAACATAAAAATTCCTGCTGCTTGGTTAATTGAGCAATGTGGATGGAAAGGTTTTAGAGAAAATGATTTTGGTGTTCACCCCAAACAACCTTTGGTTTTGGTGAATTATAGAAATGCTCATGGAAAAGATATTTATGAACTTGCTCAAAAAATTATGCTTTCAGTAAAGCAAAAGTTTGATATAGATTTAGAGCCAGAAGTAAATATTTTATAAAAATTTTATATAAACTTGACCATCACTTTGGGTTTAGCACTGCCTTTTAAGGCTTTTGAAAAAGACTCAAAAGGATTGTGATACATTGAGTTCATCAAAATTCCGAATCTATAAAGCAAGCCGAAAGGAAACGCCCAAAAAATTATAAATATGACTTAGTTAAATCCATTTTTTCCAAATTTCCCATGCTGCATCTGCTTGTAAATAAAGCATTTCTAAACCATTTTGTGTTTTTGCTCCATATTTTTCACCAGCTAACATAAAACTTGTTTTTTCGGGATTATAAACCAAGTCAAACAAGTAATGCTCCGGAGATGCTAAAGAAAAATCAATATTTAAGATTTCATGAGAATTTGGGTACATTCCAATAGGGGTAGTATTGACCCAAAGTTTATAATCTTTTGCAAACTCTGAAAATTGGTGAAAAGGGTATTCATTAATATTTCGTGGATTTCTAGCAATGATTAGATAGGGTATGTTAAGTTTTTCCAATACATAAACAATAGCTTTTGAAGCGCCACCATTTCCTAATACAATTGCTTGAATATTGAAAGGATTAGGAATAAAATTTAACAAACTTTTCTCAAATCCAGTAGTATCAGTATTATAAGCAACCCAAACATCATTTTCTTTTGCAAAAACATTTGCAGCACCAATTTTTTCTACCTCTGGAGATAATTTATCTGCATATTTGAGAATTTCACTTTTAAATGGTATAGTGATGTTGAGACCTTTATGGTTAGATTCGTTCAATAAATCTTTTACATTGTCCAAATTTTCAAATTCATATAAATTGTATTCAAAAGGTTGATTTAATGAATGAAATTTATTAGAGAAATAATTTTTTGAAAATGAATGTTTGAGAGATTTTCCGATTAATCCGAAATTCATAATTTATAAAAAAATACCGAAGGCGGGACTCGAACCCGCACAGCCTTTACAAGCCACAAGATTTTAAGTCTTGCGTGTCTACCATTCCACCACTTCGGCTTAATTAAATTTTAAAATAAAAAAAGAGCGGAAGACGAGACTCGAACCCGCGACCCTAACCTTGGCAAGGTTATGCTCTACCAACTGAGCTACTTCCGCTTATTTATTTAATTTCTTTCTCAAGAAACGTGATGCAAAATTATAAGCTTTCCTTCACTCTACCAAATCTTTTTTACAAATTTTTTTAAATATAATTTATGTAATTGATTTTCAATATAAAAAATTTTAAAAATCTATAGGAAATTTTTCAGTCACGTACATATCTTCTACTTTTTGACCCACCAAATGCCCGTAATAAGATTGAAATTCACTTTTGAATAAATCAAATGGCATATCTTCAAATGTTCCATAGTCTTTTAAATATTCCATAAAAATACTCCCATCGGAGTTGTAAGGTTGGAAAATAGAATCTTCTAATCCATTAAACTCTAAAGGTTCTACACCAAATTTTTGGCATAGTTCTTTATTAAATGCTGGAGTGGCTTTAACCCATTTACCCTTTAAATATAATTCACAATATCCATGAAAAACCAAAATGTTAGTACCTAAAATTCTTTCAATTTTTTCTGTTCCTAAATGATTTCTTACGTTAGCAAAGCCTAATCTTGAAGGAATCCCAATTGCCCTAGATAAACCGGCCATAATTATAGATTTTTCAACGCAATATCCATAATTCTTTGTAATTAAATAACTTAACTTCAAGGCATTAGAGTTTAATACAATTTTATACGGATTATATTGAAAACCATCTCTAACTTTTAAATAAAGTTTTTTAGCTTTTTCTATTTCATTTTCTTTTGATTTTACCAAATCCTTTATAAACTCTTGAACATTATTTTCTTGAATATCAAAATAGAAGGTACTTTTTAAGTATTTTTCCATATTACAAAATTACAATGAGAATTTTTAATTCAAAAAAATCATTATTTTGCAAGCAATTTATGATTTTTTTATGATTTATGTTCTCTACTATGTGCCTTTATATGGTGCTTTATTAATTTTATGGGGTTATTTGAATTCTAAATCTTTAAATCAAACTCAAGAAATCTCTTGGTGGAGCAAAACATTAATTAAACTTAATAGTTGGGCGGGAATTTTGGGTGGTTTGTTAACAATTCTTGGTATTATGCACACCATGATTATTAATTTAGGTCGTTCGGTTGCTATTCATCAATTTAACCATTCTGCTACTCGGTTTGTACTTTTTATTGGTGCTACTGCTGCGTTAGTTTCTTTTCTTTTTTATTTAAAAACCAAAAAAACATGGCCTGAATTATTGATTGCTGTAGCAAGTATTTTAGAGGTTATTGTTTGTTTTATGATTATTGGATATTTTTCAAGATAAAATTAATTTCCTAAGAAAATTCATAAAAAAATTTGAAAAAAAATTGATTAATTATTAATTTTGCATCAGATTTTTTTATCATGAAATTTTATGTTGCTTTACTGATAATTTTTATATTTCCCTTTCGCCATTATGCACAAAGTGAATTTTGGAAATCTTTTAATGAAATGGAAATTAAAAACCTTGGAGTGAAACAAATCCAATCCAGTCATTACTTAACTTATGAATTGGATATCAATAAATTAAAAAAATATTTATTAAATGCACCTCATGAAGATTTATTAATTGCTGAGCGAAGTAATTTAATTTTAGAAATTCCTTTTCCTGATGGAAGTTTCAAAAAATTTAGAGTAGCCGAATCTCCCATAATACACCCTGATTTAGCGGCTAAATATCCTGAAATAAAAACTTTTGCAGTGAGAGGTTTTGATGATCCTTACGCTTCTGGAAGAATTGATTATACATATCAAGGTTTTCATGCTATGATTCAAACACTTGAGGGTACTTTATTTATTGACCCCTACAACCAACAAACTCAGAATCACTATTTAGTGTATTGGAGACACGATTTTGTTACTGATAAAGTGTTTAATTGCCTTGTAAATGAAGTAACTAATATTCATCATGAATATGAAACAAGTGAAAAAACACATTCAAATAGAGCTGTGGGTCCCGTTCAAAGAAAGTATAGACTTGCAGTTTGTACAACGGTTGAATATACAAACTTTCATGGTGGAACAGTGGCAGGAGCTTTATCTGCTGTGAATACTACCGTAAATCGTGTGAATGTATCATTAAATCGTGATTTTGCTATTCGTTTTGAATTAGTTCCTAATAACGATACTTTAATATTTACAGGTTCTACAAGTAGCGACCCTTTCAATAACAGTAGTGCTTCTCAAATGATTGATGCTTGTAATACCACTTGTAATAATAGAATTGGTTCTGCAAATTACGATATTGGGCATGTTTTTGCTACTGCTGGTGCAGGTTTAGCGGGCTTAAAAGTAATTTGCACTTCTAATAAAGGAAGAGGTGTAACAGGAATTGCACAACCTGTTGGTGATCCTTTTGATATTGACTATGTAGCTCACGAAATGGGACACCAGTTAGCAGGTAATCATACATTTAATAACTGCGCTGGCAATGGTTCAACTTCTGCCCCTGCTTATGAACCCGGCGGAGGGGTAACCATTATGGCTTATGCAGGTATTTGTAATATTTCTACTAATATTGCTCAAAATAGTATCGACATTTATCATAATGGTTCTTTCTTTGAAATTGCTGGAAATACTTTACAATTATCTGGTCAAACAGGTTGGAATTGTGCTCAAAAAATTAATACAGGTAATAATGCCCCTGAAATAGATAGTGCTACAGATGGATTTACTATTCCTATTTCCACTCCATTTGAATTAACTGCTGTTGCTTCTGATTTAGACGGAGACTCTTTAACTTATTGTTGGGAACAAATTGATGCAGGTCCTGTTTCTAGCTTGACCTCTCCTTCTGGAACAGCTCCTTTATTCCGTTCGTGGTTACCTACTTCAAATCCTACAAGGGTATTTCCTAGACTTTTAGAATTACTACAAAATACTACTCCAAAAGGAGAAAGACTTCCAACCTATACACGTGAAATGAATTTTGCGGTTACCGTAAGGGATAATCGCTCAAATGGCGGCGGTTCTGATTATTATAGAGTAAAAGTTTTTGCGAATGCTTCTGCTGGTCCTTTTGCTGTAACCTCCCCAAATACCAATATCACTTGGAAAACCGGTACCATTGATACCGTGAAATGGAATGTTGCTAATTCAACAGCCTCCCCTGTAAATTGTCAAAATGTAAATATAAAACTTTCTATTGATGGAGGTTATACTTATCCTTATACTTTAGTTTCTAATACTCCTAACGATGGAATTGAAGCTGTTATGATTCCTACTAATATCACAGGTTTACCAAAAACTACTTGTCGTGTACGTGTGGAAGCCGCTGATAACATTTTCTTTGATATTTCTAACGTGAATTTTAGAATAGAACAAGGTCAAACCACTTCTAATCAAGAAATTCTAGGAATAGAAAAATGGGTTACTGTTTATCCTAATCCTTCTAATGATGATTTTCATGTTTTAATTCAAAATCAAACTTCTGCACCCATTACATTAGAATTGTTTGATTTATCGGGAAAATTAGTGTACCAACAAAAAGATATTCAAGGAAATACAGTTAATAACATCCCAGCTCATCAATTAAATTCAGGTACATATATTTTAAAAGTATATTTTGATAATCAAATGGTTGCTAAAAAAGTTACAAAATATTAAGAGTATTTGGGCGTGCCCCTTGCCACTGCGGAACGGGCTAGTTGAGTTTATACACTGCGTTTCAGCGTTTCGTCAAGCTCAATTTATTTAAGAGCATAACTCTTAAATCAGAAATATTGCAACGTTGTAGCAGTTTTTTGTATTTTTGTACTATGTTAAGACTATTTATACTTAGACATGGTGAAACCGATTTTAATAAACAAAAAATTGTTCAGGGAAGTGGGGTTGATTCATCTCTAAATGAATATGGTAACTTACAAGCTCGAAAATTCTTTGAGAAATATAAAAATACCCCTTTTGAAGCTGTTTATTGTAGTAATCTTATAAGGACTTACCAAACCATTAAAAATTTTGAAATTTTATATCCTATTCAAAGAGATCCATTAATAAACGAATTAAGTTGGGGAATTATTGAAGGAAAAAATTTTGAGGGAGATGTAGCTCAAATTTATTGGGAAGTTAATAAAAAATGGTCAGAAGGTTATTTGGACGAAAAGATACCACAAGGAGATTCTCCCAATGAAATTTGGGATAGAGTATCCGCTTTTTTGGTAAATCTCAAAAAAAATCATAATTCTAACGTTTTAATTTGTACGCACGGCAGAACTATGAAAATTCTTTTTTCTCAACTTTTAGGTTATGGTATGAAGTACCAAGATATCTTTAATCACCAAAATACTTCTTTAACTGTTTTAAATTACATTGATAATGAACATTTTTATATTGAAAAGTTCAATGATTTAAGCCATCTGGATGATTAGATTTTTGTAGGATTCATTACCATAGCTTCACCAGAAGTAATAGTTTTTCCTTCTTTATCTAAAATCAATGTTTCTATTTTCGCTCTATGTTTTTCTGGAATTACCTCTAAAACAGTGAACTTTGCAGTATAAACATCATCTTCAAACATTGGAGCCATAAACTTCAAAGTTTGAGACATATAAATGGTACCTTCTCCAGGAAATAGCATACCAAAAACTTTTGAAAAAATACTTGCCCCTAAAAAACCATGTACAATTCTTCTTTTAAAAATCGTTTGAGAAGCATAGTGATCATCTAAATGAATAGGATTTTTATCACCTGATATTTCAGCGAATTGAAAAACATTTTCTTTAGTGAAAGAAAACTCATGAGTAAAAGTATCTCCTTGTTGAATCATGGTAAATTTTTATGACAAAGATAATATAAGAAGTACCAAATTTTACATTTATTAAAACTTTTTTTTACGCTGAATATCAATTAATTATTTTACGAAGTAAAGATTGTAACTTTTGTTACTTGTATAAATTAAATAGTTTAACTAATTTTGCAATAATGAATCTAAAATATTGCATACAAATAACGGTAATATTTCTCTTTAGCTTTCAGCTAATATATAGAAATGCTGTTATATTTATGTATGCACAATATCAAGAAGAAATTGCTTCTCAATATTGCGAAAATAGATTCGCTCAAAATAATAAAGAATGTAAAGGGAAATGTTACTTAAATAAACAAATTGAAATTGAAAATTCAACTCAAAATAGTAACCATTTTACTTTAAGTAAACTTAAAACTGAAATTTTTCTTCAAGATATTCCCATTATTAAAATTCTATTCAAACAAAATTTTTTTAGAATTATTGAAATCTATTTACTTAAAATCACTAATTCATTTTCTACAATACATTCACCACCTCCAGAATTAAAAAATCTCGTTTAATACAGATTTTTTAATTATTCTCTTATGAAAAGTTATACAATTTTAGCAATCTTGTTCTTATTCAACCTTAAGGTTTTAGGATGTGATATTTGTGGATGTTCTGTTAGTGGAAGCTACTTTGGTTTATTGCCTCAATATCGTAAACATTTTATAGGTTTAAGGACGAATTTAAGAACAATTGAAGTAAAGCACCCGCCCCTTTTTGCTGGTGAAAAAACTGTGTATTCTAATGATTTAGCGTTTAGTACTGAAATGTGGGGAAAATATCAATTGAATAACAAACTACAGATAATTGGTATTCTACCTTATCAGTTTAATGAAAGAAAAGAAGAAGGTATTCATTTGAAACATAATGGATTAGGTGATATTAGTTTATCGTTAATTTATAAGGTTTGGAGTACTCCTGATAGTAACCAAAATTCTTTCAAACAATCTATTTTGATAGGGGGAGGGTTAAAAATTCCAACAGGTAAGTATTTCAATACTGTGGTTTATAATGGTTTAATATTACCTGGTTTCCAAACGGGAACTGCTTCATGGGATATTCCAGTAAACTTTCTTTATACGATTAAACGCAAATCATTAGGTTTAAATACAGAAATGACCTATCAATTCAATACGACTAATCGTTATGGTTACCAATTTGGAAATCGTTTTTCTAGTGCCATAAGATTGTTTTATTGGAAATACAAACCTCTACTTTCTATTTTACCGCAAGCAGGATTTTCTTATGAAAATTATGCACAAGATAAAAAAGAAAATGTATTGGTAAGATATACAGGAGGGAGTTCAGTTTGGTCATTTGCTGGAATAGATTTATACAAAGGTAGATGGGGTATAGGTTTGAATACTTGGTATCCAATTTACCAAAACGTCGGGGAAAAACATATTAAAATGTTACCTCGTTTAACTACAAACTTTTTATTTTTATTTTAAAAATTAGTCAAAAACAAAAAACATCGTTATGAAAAAAGAATTTAAAAACATATTTCAAATATTAGTAATCGCATTAGCGTTAAGTATTACAGCTTGTAAGAAAAAAGATGATAATCATAATCATGACACACCCACTCCTCAACAACCGGGTGAAACTGAAATTCATTTAGAAAATAGAATTGGAAATTTGAAATTCTATTTAAATGAAAGTTATGTGAACGAAAATGGGGACTCTGTTAAGTTTACGATGTTCAATTATTATGTAAGTAATTTTGAGTTCATAAAAGAAGATGGTAGTTCCTACGTAGTTCCAAAAGATAGTTGCTATTTTTTAGTGAAAGCTAATGATATGGAAAGTCAGGAGCTTCATTTTAAAAATATTCCAGCGGGAAAATACAAAGGTGTAAGATTTATTATTGGTGTAGATAGTTTAAAATCGGCTGCTCCTTTAGAGCAAAGAACTGGAGTATTAGACCCAGCAACAGGTGCCCAAGGCATGTATTGGTCTTGGAATACAGGATATATCTTTGTAAAAGCTGAAGGGACTTGTCCAGGTATCCCTGATAGCTTACAAAATAAATTTAAATACCATATTGGTTTATTTGGTGGTTATTCCACTCCAACTATTAATAACATCAAAAAAGTGGAGTTATTGTTTGGTCAGAATATAGAGATAAAATCTACTAAAAAACCTAATATTCATTGTTATGTAAATCCTTTGGAAATGTTTAAAACTCCCACCACTTTTGATGTGAAAGCACAACCTGTCATTATGGCAAGTCCTGCTTCTAAAACCATTGCGGATAATTACGCAGATATGATTAAGTTTGATCATATACACTAAAATCAATTTTGAATATGAAAAAAAATCATAAAGCAATTTGTATCAACCACACCCTTTTTAAAGGGGTGGTTGTTTTTTTCTTAATATTAATCTGGGGATGTAAAAAAGAAACACAAAATGAAACCCCAAATCCTCCTGTACCTTTTCAAGGATTTTATCAACCAGAACATTTTCCTTCCAGTGAACAACCTTTTGATGTATCTAAAATCAACGAGAAAAGTTTTGCTCTTGGGAAAAGGTTGTTTTATGACCCAATATTATCTAGGGATAGCACCATTTCTTGTGGAAGTTGCCATATACAGGCTTCTGCATTTACGCAGCATGGGCATGATGTAAGTCATGGAATTGACGATTTATTAGGAAGAAGAAACGCACTACCCATTCAAAATTTGATGTGGCAAAAAAACTTTTTGTGGGACGGAGGCATTTTAAATTTAGAGTTAGTCGCTATCAATGCTATTACCAGCCCTGTTGAAATGGATGAAAGCCTACTGAACATAGTAGAAAAACTCAAAAGAAGTAAGGTTTACCCTCAAATGTTTAAGGAAGCTTTTGGTAATGAGGAAATTACTTCAACAAAAATGTTGGTTGCATTAGGGTATTTTATGGCTCTTTTTATTTCGGATAAATCTAAATACGACGAAGTCAAAAGAGGCAAAGCTCAATTTACTGAACAAGAGCAAAGAGGCTATAACCTTTTTAAACAGCACTGTGAAACATGCCACAAAGAACCTTTATTTACAGACCAATCCTTCCGAAATAATGGAGTTCAGCACTTTTTCACTATTGACAAAGGGCGTTATGAAATCTCATTAATTTCAGGCGACGAAGGAAAATTTAAAGTACCAAGTTTAAGGAATATTGAATTTACTGCTCCTTTTATGCACGATGGAAGATTTCCAAGTTTGATGGATGTTTTGAATCATTATTCTGATGGTATCCAAAATTACACTAATTTAGACCCGTTGCTCATTAATAAAATACCTCTAAATTCGCAAGAAAAGCAAGATATTATTTCCTTCCTAAAAACTTTATCAGATTTTACTTTTATACGTGATAAAAGATTTTCTGAATTTTAATTTACATCTTCCTTTTATACCTATATACTAATCTTCAAAATAGGTTACGTCAATTTCAGCATTCAATGGAATTTTGGTATAGTCAATTCCATCATTACCAACTATTTTGAAAACAAATTGATATTCATTAGCATTATCAATTATATTGGTAATCTCAGCATTGCTTATTTCTTTTAATTTTATATCAATATGATTTACACCATCTACTACTTTAGAAATTCTTTCTACAATTGATAGAGTGGGCATTTGACCAACCTTTGGAAATACTTGAATAGCATCGAAGTAATCCTGTACATCTTGTTTATCAGAAGAAATTATTAACGTAGTAACGTTCTTAAAGTTTACACTACTAATTAAATAACCACTAAATATATAACCCATAATTTTGTTTAATTTAGGTATGCAAATCTACACAAAATTTTTCAATATTCCAAAAAAATTTTGGTGTATAAACAAAAAAGGTTTATTTTTGTCTTTAATATAATTTATAGACCATGAAAAAGTATATTTCATTACAATGGATTTGGTTCTTACCATTCATTTTAATTTTAACAGGTTGTCCTTATTCTTCTGATATTCCTATTGATGAACCAAAAGAAAAGGTTAATCAAGATTATATTGGCAAATGGGTAAAAGCTTCATCATCAACTGAAGAAAATCCTAAATATTATAACGTTACTAAAAAAGATGATTTGCATTATATCTTTGAAGAGTTTACGTATAGTTCAAATGATAAAAAATATAATAGTGATAAATATGTCGGTCATAGTACTACATTGGGTAATGTTGTATTTTTAAATCTTCAAAAAGATGAAAAATATTATTTCTATAAAATTGAATTAAATAAAGAAAAAAAACAATTCAAATTGTATGAAGTTACTGATAATATTGATGAAAAGTTTAACAAATCCTCCGAATTAAAAGCCTTTTTTGATAAATATAAGGATTTAAGTTTCTTTTACAATAAAGACGAAGAAAAATACGAAAAACAATAATTTTCATAACCTTATGAGGCTTCCAAAACAGAAAAATTCGTAATTAATTACGGATTTTTCTGTTTTTTAAGAAACTTATCTATAAAATCACCTATCAATTTTCTTTAGAAAATTTTTCTTGAAACTCTAAATAATCTTTTTTTATTTTTTCTCTTAAATTGGAAGGTGCATATTTTAAAAGATTTTCCATTGCAACTTGAAGTTCTTCTTTAAATGCTTGTTTTCTTTGATATTGGTAGTATCTATACCAAAGTTTATAACTTTTATCATTTTTTACCAAAGTTTTAGAAAGCAAATCTAATTCTTTTTCAAGAAGGTTTTGTTTTTCGTAGATATCCGCCATAAGTACAACTGCATCAGACCAATAGGGATTATGGTTAAAAATATCTTGCAAAAGATTTTCAGCAGTCTTATAATCTTGTAGTACAAAAGCCGTTTTCGCTTTATAATATCGTATTTTGTCCGATGTAATAGGTATATTCTGAAATTTATTTAATTTTTTTTGTTTTTTTGCATAAATATACTCGCAAATAGCTAAAATTTCAGGGTGAGTAGGGTAATAAAAAGAAGCGGAGTCTGCTGCTGCTAACATTCTATGATCTTCAAAATGAATAAAGGATTCCAAAATTTGTATCCAAGTTTTTGGATTTTGCTTAAATTTTTTTAATTTATTTAAGAAAAACTCTGTTGATTTTAATTTGTCAGCCATTGTAGCATAACGAGCACCACGTAAAGCCTCATGATAAGTTATATTTTTAAAATCCCATTCCGCTAATTGGTCTAATTCATAAGCTTTAAAAATCAAAGATTGTTCATGAATAATTCTTTCTAAAAATTGAGGATTTTGGGGTCTTGCATAGTCTAAATCGTTAATAGAAATATCATGATGACCAGCAAGTAATTGCATAAACAATGCGTTCAAGCTATCAACAGGGTTTTCTGCTTTACGAAAAGGTTCTATTGCCATTTCAGGCATATCCAAGAAATAATAAAAACTTCCGACGGTATGCCAAACTTGCTTTTGATATTCAGGAAAATATTCAGAAATATACCTAGCCATATCTTGCCCAGCAAAAACATTTCCTTGCCATAAATGAGAGAGCATTTTTAAATAAACAAACGGTAAATATTCATTATCAAATTGTTTTTCAAGACTTTTAACCATTTCCATTGCTTTTTGTGGGTCTTGATATTGAAGCTGAATAATTGCTTGATTGTAGTTCAAAGTATATAAACTATCTTCTAAATAATTTCTCATTGCGACAAAATGTGTATCTAAAGCCAATGAAAGATACAATAAATTTACTTGATTATGAACACTTTTTGATTGGTCAGGTATAAGTTTAGCAAATTTTTTAGCCCATTCTTTTTTACCGTTGATTTGATAAGCTACAGCTAAATTAGAATAAGCTTCATAAAAATTAAGGTTTAATTCCAATGATTTTTTCCAACATATCACTGCTGAATCCAAATTACCAATTTTATAATAAAAATAACCCAAGTTGTTGTAAATTTTATCAGAAAATTTCTTGAGATTCAAATAATAATCAATAGACTGTCTTGGATTTTTTTGATAAAAACCTAAATTAAGTTCTGCCGCATCAAATGGAATGACTTCATAAGAAGCTTTGTACATTTCTAATACATCTACCCTTTGTTCGTCATTATCTCCGTTAATGCAACCATAATTATAATTGGCTTTAGGGTTACCCACCGCAGAAACTCTTGCATGGATATAATGGTTGGAAGCTTCTTTAGTATTCCCTATTATTAATTGATAATCTGCTAATTGATTAAAATAAGAACTCATGAAAAGGTTAATACTTCTCCATTTATGGTAACCTTCTGTAATCACTAACCCTGCTAATGCAGCTAAAAAAATAGCTTTGAAAGACAAGGTCGTTGGTTGGTTTAAAACAAAAAATAAATTAGTACGAAATTTTAACAATCCATGAAAATTAAAATATAAAAATAATAAGGTACCTAATGAAAATGCAGTGAAAATGAAAGCAAAAAAACGTTCTATTTGTAAAACTGTTAAAGGTTCTGCGTTTAATCCTATCCATCCAATAAATGCTAATGCAATTATACCAAGAGCGTTATGTAAAATAATAAAAGGTAGGTTCCCAGAAAAATTGTCTTGAACTTCTGCATAAAATGCTTGCGAGCTTAAAAATGATAGTAAAGTAGAAATCCATAAAATCAAAATAGGGCTAAAAACCTTCGGTAAACCCATATTAAAATATAAATTTAAAGTCCAATAAAGCCCTATCAAAAATATTAAAAAGATAAGAAAATAAATAATTTCTACGTCTTTACGATTTTTAGCTTCCTTAGAGTTAGTTGCCCATAAAACGATTGCAAATGCAATATCTTTTGATGTCCAGAGAATAAAAATTAAGGTGAGAATAGCAGAAATAGGAAAAGAATAATAAGCAAAATGATAGATTTCATTTTTGCCCTGAAAAATTGCGATACAAAAAAAATAAATCAAAAATAAAAATAAAAAACGAATAAATTGATGATATAAAGTTATGGGTTCTTCGGCATTTTTATAACGATAAGCTAACAAAATGAAAATCATAATGATACCGAAAGAAACTAAACGCATAGGGTCATCGCCAAACAAGCATAAACCAGCCTGAGAAAAAATCATGGTTGAACCAAAAAGAAAATAAATCAAATAAAATATAAATCCTTCAATTTTACTAGAAACCGCTAATAATAAACTCCAACTTATAGAAAAAAAAGTTAGATAAACAATCACGGGAATTAATCCCACTTGAATTTTATCAGCTATAAATACTTGAAAATTATAAAAAACAGGAGCATAAAGCTCAATAGGAAAACCTTCTTCCGATTTTTTGATACTGATATAATCTAAAAAATGTTCCGCTAAAGAATGATAAGGCACAAAAAACTCAAAGTTTAATAACGTGGGTATAAAAGCAAATATTCCAGATAGTATAAGAGTGATAAATGAAATCCAAAAAAGCTGTTTTCCTGTTTTTCCTATTCTATTCCAAAAATAAAATGTACTTAAATATGGAAAACTTTTATAAGTTTTTGAGTTTGACATAAAATTATTTTGCAAAATTATGAAAGAAATTGAAACAAAATAAAAACCATTTACGTAAAACCTATAAATCTAAATTCCAATGAAAAAAATAGTTTTTACTTTTATTCTTATATTTATTTATATTGTGGGAAATTCTCAAACGGTTTTTAAAGTAAATAGCAAATATGATGCAGATGTAAAAGTATTTGCTGCAAATTCAAAATATGATGCTGATTTAGTAGTATTTGAAGTCAGTAGTAAATACGAAGCAGATAAAGATGGTTTATGGTTTTTTACTAATTCAAAGTATGATGCAAAAAAGAAAATCTTTTTTGTAGAC
>CALLMJ010000073.1 GCA_938006875.1 uncultured Bacteroidia bacterium | reverse complement strand
AAATTAGGGCAAGCCTATATCGGTATTTTAGCCAGCGGAAAAAAAGAACTCATTATGAAGTATCCCAACATCATGAACGACACTTATGACGCTTTCGAAAACGCTAAAAAATATGATACCGATAAAAAGTTTGCTAACGATATTAAAATGGGGTATACTATGCTAGGTCCTTTGTTTTATCAAACTGCTTTTGAATTGTATAAACAAAAAATGTATCAACCGGCATTGGATTATACCAGCAAGGCCGTCAAAATTTTTGAAGAACAAAAAAATCCTAACATTTATGGCGTGTTTTTATTAGAAGGATATTGCTATTCAGGAGCTAATGACTCTAAAAATGCAATGATAGCATTAGATAATGCAATTAAAGCTCATAACGCAAATCCCCCTAAAGAAGCTGACCCTGCTATTCCCTCTGCTTATGCTCTTCTTGGTAAATTATATGCTGATGCAAATGATTATGAAAATATGAACCGTGTTTTCACGGAAGGGAAATCAAAATACCCCGATAACGATGAAATCCGTAAAAATGAAATCTTAATCTATGCTACTAATCCGGACCTTTATGATAAAGCATTAGCAAAATTTGAACAAGATATACAAAAAAATCCTAATGATGAACTCCTCAAAATGGCTTATGCCCAGTTATTAGAAAGTAAAGATATCCAAAAAGCTATCAAAGTTTATGAATCTATTCTTGAAAAAAATCCTAATAATAAAGACGTCTTATTTAATCTCGGTGCTTTGTTTAACAATTTAGGTAAAGAAAAATACGACAAAGCGAATCAAAGCTCTGATAATAGTGAATACAAAAAACTTATTGAAGAATCTAAATCTGACTTCAGAAAAGCACTTACTAATATTGAAAAATCTTACCAACTTTCTTCTGATGTTTCTAATGATGAAAAACGTTCTATGCTAAAAGCATTAGTCCAAATATGTACACTCTTAGAAGAAAACGAAAAACTTAAAACCTACAAAACTGCATTAGATAGCTTAAAATAAGCAAATTTTATATCATAAAGGGTGTATTTCTGTACACCCTTTTTTTAATAAAAATCATTTGATTTTCACTAACTTAAACGTTTGATTTCTTATACCATTATTAATTTTTAGAATATAAATTCCGTTCTGTAAATCTAAATTTTGATATTCAAACTCATCATAAAAAATTCCTTCTTCTAGTTTTTTTCCCATCAAATCCCATAATTCCCAATGATGCTCTTCATAACTCTGAACTTTTATGAAGAATTTTTCCGTAAATGGATTAGGATAAACATGAATATCACCCAAACTTTCTAATCTATTTTTACCAACATATCCTTTTTCATTTTTGAGAAAGTAACAACCGCCTTTCACATTACCAAGAAAACAATAAATACTATCCGATTGAAAATCCGTTAACCAAGGTGAAGCAAATGCAGTTAATCGTTCATCAAATAAATCCCCCAAGTATTCCAATTGATGATTACCAAGATATTCATATACTTTGATAAATCCAGAAGCATTCCCAACTAATAAATTCGGGATACCGTTTTTATCTACATCAAACCAAAAAGGTTTAGCATTTCCAATAATTGGATTTTCATTATCTGTAACATCTATATTTCCCCAATTAGATATTGGAACGTTCCAGTAAGGATTTGATGCATATCCAATATTTTCATAAAAAGCCATTTTTCCGTTAGAAATTCCAACTATTAAATCCAAATCGTTATCTATATCAATATCGGCAAAATGAGGGGCCGAATTAGCTTGAACCTGAACATTACCATAAAAAGAAGTTTTATAAACATAATTTGGAACATTTGTAAATTGATTTTCTAAAAATATAATCCGTCCTTTATTATGACCTACAAAAAAATCGTAGTCCCCATCATTGTCTATATCAGCAACTGTTGGATGTAAATTGGTTAAAGTATCCCATAATATTGAGTAATTCCAATTTTGATAATTATTAGTTTTTAAGATAAAAACAGGATTTGAATTAGATTGAATATTTTCGTAGAACCTCCATTCTTTTTGCGATACATAACGGCTTCCATTCCAAACCGTTTTATTGTTGATAAACAAAAGAAAATCTAAATCTCCGTCTTTATCTTCATCAAATAGAATGGGGACAGAGTTACTTCCTCCGTCAATGATAGATTGATAAAAAAAGTCTTTTTGAGTAAGTTGAAAAATAGGAAAAAAATTGTCTCCGTGATTGAGATACAACCAACCAGCATCGGAATGATTCATAAAAAATAGAAGATTATTGGGCATATCATAACCATTCGTAGAAAAAATCAAGTCTTTTTGATGGTCTCCATTTACATCTACATGGAAAATAGCAGGGTAATATTGTAAATTTACAGAAGTATCATAACTAGGAAAAAAAGTATCCTGACTCATCATATTAGCAATGATAGTAGTACCACCATTATACAAAGCAACCACATTATTAGGACCTTGGTCAGAAATAAGGACATCTATTAAAGAATCTCCATTTAAAGATAAAGCCAAAAGAGTACCTCCAACGTGCATAGTTTTTTGGTCAAAATTACAAGGTTGTTGAAGTGTAAACTTGAGAATGGTGTCTGCAACATCAGTAAATCTCCCCCAGCATAAAGAACTGATTCTTAAATCTAAAATTTCTAAATCATTAGAATAATTTCTGTAAAGTTCTACTCTTGAACCCGAAGGACCCACTGCTAAAATATCCATATCACCATCAAAATCTATATCAGTAATAGAAGGAATATCCATAATCGTTAATGGAGCGAAAGTTCCGGGAGAAATTTCTGCAATTAAAGGGTCATGAACTAATTCAAAACTTAATATTCCAGTTTCTTTTCGTAGATTCTTATAAACCATCACGTTAGATGAGTATTGAGTAGAAGTAAACAAATCGGGTTCTCCATCAGCATTATAATCCACTAATAAAATCCAACGAAAAATATTTTTAGGAAAATAGGCTATGTATTCTGGAGTAAAATAAAATTGAGTAGAATTAGAAATGCCAGAATGTAAAAAAGTAAATAATTTTTGGTCTTGAGCATCAAAAACGACTAAATCTAAAAAACCATCTTGGTTTAAATCTATATTTTGAAAACGGGGATTATCCCAACCACCCAGCCATGCAAATTTTAAGGTATCATTTCCATGAATAACAGGAATAGAATGAGAATAGGGTTGTGAATAAATCGATTGATATACATTCAGAAAAATAAAAACAAAAAAATTGTAAAAGTTTTTCATTTACCCAAAAATAACTATTTTTATTTACAGTTTAAAATTATTTCTAAATGAACTTTTTCATTTATTAAAATCCGTAGATTTACGGTCAAAAATAACATATTATGGAAAAAATCCTGAATTATATTAATGGAAATTTTGTAGTTTCAAAATCTAATGAATGGATAGATAATTACGAACCCGCAACGGGTCAAATATATAGTTTAATCCCCAAAAGTAATTCAGAAGATATACAAACTGCTTATGAAGCAGCAAAAACTGCTTTTCCAATGTGGAGCCAACTATCTCACGAGGATAGAAGTAATTATTTACTTAAAATAGCAGATGGAATTGAAAAAAAATTAGAAGAATTTGCAGAAGCAGAATCCAAAGATACCGGTAAACCCATCAAATTAGCTAGATCGATTGATATTCCTCGAGCGATTAGTAATTTTCGTTTTTTTGCTACTGCGATTTTACATGCCCATGATGAAGCTTATGACATGGGAAAAATAGGTTTTAATTACGTAAAACGTAAACCCTTAGGAGTAGCGGGATTAATTGCTCCTTGGAATTTACCTTTATATTTATTGACTTGGAAAATAGCTCCAGCGTTAGCGGTTGGAAATACTGCCATAGCAAAACCCTCAGAAGTTACTCCTTATACTGCATTTTTGTTAGCAAAAGTTTGTGAAGATATTGGTTTACCCAAAGGAGTTTTAAATATTGTACACGGTTTTGGAGCAGAAGTAGGCGAAGCGATTGTAACTCATCCTAAAATACCTATTATTTCTTTTACTGGTGGAACTACTACCGGTAAGCGTATAGCTCAACATGCAGGTAAATTACTTAAAAAAGTTTCCTTAGAATTAGGTGGAAAAAATCCTGCTATTATTTTTGATGATGCTGATTTACAAAGATGTATAGAAATAAGTGTTCGTGGTGCTTTTAATAATCAAGGACAAATTTGCTTATGTTCTTCTCGTTTTTTTGTTCATAAAACTATTTATGAAACTTTTAAAAAAAATTTTATAGAAAAAGTAAAAAATTTCGTTCCTAATGACCCCATTTTACCAGAGACCTCTATGGGTGCCATAGTTTCAGAAATGCAAATTAAAAAAGTTTTACATTATATTGAAGAAGCTAAAAAATTAGGAGGCAATATTTTATATGGTGGTAAAAGAGTAGAATTTATCAATGAACGCTGTAAAAATGGTTGGTTTATTGAACCCACTGTAATTGATAATTTAGACCCGTATTGTTCTGTAAATCAAGAAGAAATTTTTGGCCCTGTGATTACCTTAACACCTTTTGAATCAGAAAAAGAAGTTTTAGAATATGCGAATAGCGTTTCTTATGGATTAAGTGCTGTAATATGGACACAAAACTTAAAACGTGCCCATTTATTAGCTGACCAATTAGAAGCAGGTATTGTTTGGGTAAATAATTGGATGGTAAGAGATTTAAGAACTCCTTTTGGTGGCGTAAAAGAATCTGGAGTTGGACGTGAAGGTGGTTTAGAAGCTTTGCATTTTTATACAGAACCCAAAAATATTTTTATTGGATTGTTATAAATTGAATTATGCACAAAGTGCTTAAAATGCGTGAGAGATGCGAAGGGAACAATTCGATAATAATCATTGGACACGAAGTGGCTATGCCTTTGGTTGCGAAGTATGGTCATTTCATAGGATTGTAATACATTGAGTTAAGCGAAATACTGCAGTAATAGTGAAGCCCGCTTCGGCAAGATCAGTGTAAAAGCACCAGCCCGACCCAAGGGGGCACGCTTTAATCTTCTTCTCCCAAATTTGAGATAAATTTTCTTTTATATTTGTATCATGAAAAAGTTTTTTCTTTTTTCTTTACTTTTTTCTTGTCGTTTCATAGCTCATGCTCAAATCTCTTTTAACGTTCAAGTTCGTACTAATGCTTTAAAAAATATTTTATGGCAAGCCTCTAAAAATATCGTATCTTATAAAAACCAAGGTATCCAGAAAGTGTATTCATTAGTTCATAATCAAAATCACCCTTTAAATGATTGGTTTACAATTACTTTTCAAGATACTTCTTATTATTTACAATGGTTACAACAAAATCAAAATCAAATTGAAGGTATTAAACCTGTTCATAGTTTTAAACTTCACAACTATAATGACCCTGATATACCCAAACAGTATCATCATTCTTTAATTCAAACTTTTGAGGCTCATTCAATTACTCGTGGAAATGGCGTTGTGATTGGGATTATTGATACAGGAATAGATTTTTTTCATGAAGAGTTTGAGGGTCAGATTTTTATTAATTCAACAGAAGATATTAATGGAAACGGAAAGTTTGATTTTTGGTCAAAAGATAGTTTAAGAAATGGAACTACAGGAGATTTAGACGGTATAGACCAAGATGGCAACGGTTATGTAGATGATGTGATTGGTTATGATTTTACAGACCAACCAAGATTGTTGGGCGGTGGTGATTATTTATTTGAAGACCCTATTCCTTATGATGATAATCAACATGGAACACTGGTAGCAGGAATTATTGGTGCTAAATGTAATAATAACAAAGGAGGTTGTGGGATAGCGCCTGAAAGTAAATTGATGATATTAAGGGCTTTTTCCGCTTCTGGTAATGGGGAAGATGATGATATTGCAAGAGCTATTGTTTATGCGGTGGATAATGGTGTTCATGTTTTAAATTTTAGTTTTGGGGATATTTATCCTTCACAAATTATGAAAGCAGCTATTCAATATGCTTATAGCAAAGGAGTTACAATGGTGGGTTCTGCTGGGAATGCTACAGGAGATAATCCTCACTATCCTTCTGGATATGAGGAAGTAATCAGTGTTTCTGCTTCTATGTTTCAAAATGATAGAGAATTTTTATGGCCACTTAGTTCTTATGGTGGAACAGTTGATTTATGCGCACCTGGTTCAGGTATTTATACTACCGCCTTAACAGATAGCTCAGACCGTAACCAATATAATGAATTTTCTGGTACTTCTACTTCTGCTCCTATGGTAACTGCTGCTGCTGCTTTACTAAAATCTTTAAATCCTTCTTTAACTCCTATTCAAATTAAAGGAATTTTAACTTCCTCTGCCAAAGATATACAAAATCAAGGTTGGGATTACTTCACGGGTGCAGGTAGGTTAGATATTCTTAAAGCATTGCAATTCCCAACTTCCGTAAATGTACAAATTCATAATCCTATCAATTTACAAGGTTTTTTTCAAGATACTATACCCATTCAGACAACAGTGATACACCCCCTTTTGCAATCGTTTAGAATTTTTTATTTTTTGGGAGACTCAGTGGGAAATAATTATATTACTTTGTTTACTGGAGATTTTCAACATATAGCTAAAGTCAATTATCTATGGAATGTGCAAAATTTACCTGAAGGTATCTACACAGTGGGTTTAGAAGTTTTATTAAGAAATAGCCAAACGCTTCAAATTCGTAGTAAAATTTTTATTGACCGAACACCCCCAAGTCTAGAACTCAAAATCAATGATTATGCTTATGAAAATCAAGAAAAAAAATGGTTCATGGTTTATCGTGCTAATGAACCCGTATTTGCAAAACTAAAACTTCAAAATCTTTCAAACCAAGAAGTGAAAATAGTTTCATTTGATAAAATTACTCAAAATGGTATGTTCTTATTGGGTGATGATGTTCTTTCTTCTGGAACTTTTGCTTATAAAATCATCATCAGAAATTTTGCGGGACTTATAGATTCTTCTCAAACTGGTATTTTTATTTTTGAACCTTATACCATACCCGTAACCACTATGCAACCCAAAAATTATAAAATACCCGCAGGTTTTTATTTACCTGATTACTACGATTTTGATAACGATGATTTGCCTGAAATTTTGTATAATGAATTTGATAGTACAGGGAGTTATTCAAACAAAATTTATTTAAGTGAATGGAATGCTCAGCAATTTATAAAAATAGATAGTATCCTTACCAATGCACCTCGACTTCCTAAAGATGTGTGGAATAAAAATTTATTAACCAATTTACGAGATAGTATTTTTTGGTTTCAAAATCCTAATCCCTACCTACCAAAAACTAGTAATTTGTTAAATGAAAGATATTTTCCTGCTGAATTTGCGGATACAGACCAAGACGGTCAAATAGAAATCATTGCAAAAGACTTTCGTAATTATGTCATTTTAGAACAACAAACTAATGGTGAATTTTCTTTAATTGCTACATTATCCGATACTTCTTCGGATTATATCGGTTCAACAGCTCCCAGAGTGGTCATCAAAGATTTGGATTTAGATGGAAAATTAGAAATTGTTTTTGGGGATTATGATGGTGATATATTCATTTATGAAAATACAGCCAATAACCAATATGCTTTGAAAGCCTATTTTGCTGGTGATTTAGAAAAATCTTCCGATGCTATTGTTGCAGGAGATATAAATAATAACGGTTATCCTGAGCTGGTGGTCGTTTCTAAAACCTCTAATTTAAGAAATGCTGATTTTGAATATGATGTTCCTTATTGGAAAATACAAATTTATGAAGCCACTGCTAACGATTCCTATCAACAAGTTTGGCAAACCTATATTTACAATCATCATTCGGATACTTGGAATACCAGTGTGACCATAGACTTAAATAATGATGGTTCACCAGAATGGTTATTTTCTCCATTTCCTGTTACTTACATGCTAGATTATGTAAATGGAAATTATGAATTTTATTGGTTTCATTATGGAAGTCGTCAGAATAGTTATGCCATTGTGGATATGAATTATAACGCTTTTCCTGAAATTGGTTTAACTACAACGGATAGTACAGAGTTTTTTGAATGGAATCAAGCGGCTGTGAATTTGCCTGATGTTGCATTTTTACAAATAGAAACCTGCGGGGATAGTGTTTTTGTATTTTGGAATGCAGTTTCTAATATCAATCAATATTTAATTTGGAAAGCAGAACCACAAAGTTTTACGTTTCAAAGTTTTCAAGTCGTAAACCAAAACAATTGGTCAGATACATTACAAAGTCCAAAATGGATGGCAGTAAGTAGCTATAATAACGTATTTAATCCACCGTTTAGTAATTTGAGTTATGCAGTTTATGGTTACCCTCATGGTCCTTTTGTGATAGACAGTGTTCAGATTATCAATGAAAAGACCTTAAAAATTTATAGTTCTCAAAAAATACATGAAAATACATTGCCATATCAAATTTTATTAAACGGAAATCCCTTTCAAACGATTGTAATACATCCAAAATTTAGTATTGTTCAATGGAAAGAGAATTTGCTAATAGGAAATAATGAGGTAAGTTTTTCTTATGATTTACAAGATGAATATGGAGGCTGTTTATCGGCAAGTCAATTACCGATTAACTTTATTTATGCACCTGAAGATGCCAAAGTTTTATTTTTGGTGAATTGGCAAGCCATTAACGCTAAAAAAGCTATTTTACGTTTCAATGAACCTGTTTCTCCCAATAGTATCAATTTAAATAAGTTTATTAGTTCAATTGGAAAAATTCAAAGTGCTAAATGGGTTTCTTTAAACGAAGTTGAATTAATTTTTGAAGAAGCCATTTTAGGGAATATGGGGTATGAAGTAAGGGTAAAAGTGAAAGATTTATGGAATGATAATGGATATAAAACCTACGAAAACATTGGAGATATAGCTGTTTTTGCAAGTAGTCCATCGGAATTAGAAGAGGCTTTGGTTTATCCTAATCCTGTTAATTTAAGTAAACACGAAAAAGTAACTTTTGCACAAATTCCGCATGGAACGGAAGTAGAAATTTATACATTATCGGGGCGTTATATTCAGGCGATTAAAGAGCAGAATGGTTTAGGCGGTGTAGATTGGAACTTAAAAGATAAAGAAGGTAAAAGGATTTATTCGGGAATATATTTGTTCAAAGCAAAAACAAAAGATGCGGAGTTCATAGGGCAATTTAGTGTAGTGGATTAATAGTTATGGTTTAAAATTACTAAAATGCAGAATTTAAAAAAACAGAAAATAAAAATTTTTGTATTTTTGCCACTCTATTGAAAAGATGAAGGATAATTTATATGGGCTTATAATGGCAGGAGGAGTGGGAAGCCGATTTTGGCCTATGAGTAGGCAATCTTACCCCAAGCAATTTATTGATGTCCTGAATTGTGGTAAAACTTTAATTCAAATGACCTATGAAAGGCTTTCTCGTTTTTTAAATCCTGAAAATATTCTTATCGTAACCAATGCTGAGTATGTTCATTTAGTAAAAGAACAAATACCTAATTTTCCTTATCAAAATATTCTTTCTGAACCTGTGGGAAGGAATACAGCTCCATGTATTGCTTATGGTTGTTTTAAAATTCAAAAAATGAATCCTAATGCTGCTGTTTTGATTTGCCCTTCTGACCATTTAATTATTGACGAAGGTTTATTTCAAAATATTGTTTTAGATTCTTTTGATGTTGTGCTTCAAAAACCTATCATTATGACCTTAGGTATAAGACCTACTAGACCTGATACAGGGTATGGTTACATTCAATTTGAAGAGGATAATATTGAAACCCCTTATTATAAAGTTAAATCTTTTACAGAAAAACCCAGTTTAGAAATCGCTGAATATTTTTTAAGTTCCGGAGAGTATTTATGGAATAGTGGTATCTTTATTTCTTCTGTTCACCATTTAATACAAGAATTTCAATGCTATCTCCCTGATATTCATGAAATTTTTGTAAATATTAAAAATGATTTATTGACTGAGAAAGAAACGGAACAAGTCAATGATGCTTATTTGAAATGCCAGAATATTTCTATTGATTATGGTATTATGGAAAAAACGGAACAAGTTTTTGTTTACCCTGCTTCTTTCGGTTGGTCTGATTTGGGAACTTGGGCTTCTTTATATGAGCATATCCCTTTAGATGAAAACCATAATGCTAAACAAGGAAAAGTCATTGTTTTTAATTCTCATCAAAACATGATTAGTAGCAAAATTCAAAATAAAATCGTAGTCATTGAAGGACTTGATAACTATATTGTGGTAGATACCGCAGATGTTTTGATGATATGCAGAAAAAATCAAGAACAATTTATTAAAGAAGTCGTTAATCATTTAAAAAAAGAAAGAATTTATGACCATTATTTATAAAATTTTATTTTTTTCCTTGCAATTGAGTTATCTTTTTGCACAACCCACTAAAGGCCAAAAAGTAAAAAATATTCATACCGTAACTACTTCTATTGAAGATTTTGATTTATATGAAACCACTAAAACTCAACCTGTTCTTTTGGTTTTTTATAGAGGTTTTCATTCTCAACCTTGTAATAAATTTTTAAAAAATCTTTCTTCCGTTCAACCTTTAATGCAAGAAAAAAATCTATTGACAGTAATTATTACTCCCGATAATCCCTTGAACATAGAGAAAACACAACAAAAATACTTAAGCAGTTTACAAAATTATGTATTTATTCAAGATTTTGATTGTAAAATTATGCAAGATTATCAAGTAGATATTAAAATTGCTAAATCAAAAGAAAATTTTTATAAAATTAGCGGTTTTGCTAATAATAAAGAACATTTCATTTTACCGATGTCTTCAACTTTAATAATTGATAAAAACCAAGTGGTTCTTTATGCTTATCATTCCAAAAATCCTCGTAAAAGACCTAGTATCAAAACACTTTCAGAAGAAATTTCAAAAATATAAAATCATGAACAAGTTATTTTTTATTGCTTTTTTCGTTTTATCGAATTATGCATTCTGTCAAGATTATGAATTAGTTTATGAACCTAAAAATGGTACAATTGAATTAACTAAATCCGATTATGACAATCCTGTTATGCCTATTGAGATAGATCATGACCATTTTAAAGAAAAAATCCTCAAAATAATGGATAAAACAACAAAAGAAACTGTAATAGATTATAATTTAGATTTTGCTTGTGATTATTTAGAAAAACTTAATATTGATAATCAATATACTGCTTTAATCGTTCGTTATATTATCTACTATCCCATGTCTGACCAAGGTGACCCTGTAACTACCCGTTATGATTTAGTAATTTACCAAAAAGATACTCCTGTTTTTAGTTATCCATTTACTCACGAAACCCATTATAATATGGTAACTGGCTTAACTGTAAAACCTCAAAATGATTATTCAACAGGAAAAATTACTAAAAATGGTTCTACCTTAAACTTAGAAATTAAAAAACCCAAAACCAATGATTATATCAAGGGCGTAATTACAGAAAAACACCAAGTAAGCCTTGTAAATGGTAAATGGCTAGGAAAATTAATTAGTAAACAATAAATTAAGACCACTCCCCTCTTATTTAAATTATCCAGTGAAAATATTAGTGATTAATCACCCACAAGAAGATTATCTTGCTGATACCATCATTATTGGATTAAAACTTTTATTTGGTAAAAAAGTTTATGAGTTTCCTGTTAAAGAAATTTTATATCAAAATTCAGATATATCAAAAGTTAGAGGAAATGGTTTTACTTATTATCAGTATCTTTCTCCTGATTTAATACAGTCTTTTGATATTCAAAATATTGACCAAGTTCCTTTTTTTGACCTTATAGTATTTACTTCCATTTATCGGCAGTATGATTTATTTCAACAGCTTTTTCCGTGCTTAAATCCGCAAAAGACTCTTATTTTAGATGGTGAAGATAAACCCAATGTTTTTCCTTATGCAGGTAAGTACTGGAAAAATCCTTTGTATTGGTTTGCAAAAAAGCCTCATCAATATTTTCCTTATTATAAAAGAGAAATCACACCTAAAACCTATCAATCTCTTTATTTTAAGTTAGTTCCTGAAACTTTTTTTCAAAATCCTCAAAAATTACCGAATAATATTTTCCCTATAAGTTTTGGAATTCCCGATTCTAAAATAATTACCCAAATTCCTAAAAAAACAAAACTTTTTACTGAGCATATAGTTGATGAAGAAGTGAAACAAAAAATTGGAAAAAAGTCTGGATATATATTTACGAAAGAATCGGAATATTACCAAGATTTACAGCAAAGCCAATTTGGGATTACAACAAAACGTGCTGGTTGGGATTGTTTAAGGCATTACGAACTTGCGGCTAATGGTTGTGTTTTGTGTTTTAAAAATTTAACATTGAAACCTAAATTTTGTGCCCCTCATGATTTAATTCCTAATGTAAATTGCATAAGTTACACTAATTATCAAGACCTTATAAATCAAATAGATAAATTGTCAGAAAAGGATTATGAGAATTTGCTAAAAAATACATTAGAATGGATAAAAACCAAAAAAGTTACTCATATTGTAAAACAAGTTTTAAACACTTTTCATCAAGATTTGATATTTGAAAGATTATAAAAAATTTACTCGTTTTTAGGACGTTAAAAATTCCTATAAAACCTGTAAAAATTTGTTACTTACAAAAAAATTAATCAATTTTGTTTTCGAAATTAAAAGTAATGGATACTCTCAATTTTGTGAATACATCGGAATCTATTTACATAGATGGCTTATATCAAGAATATTTAAAAAATCCTGAATCAGTGGATTCAAGTTGGAGACGCTTTTTTGAAGGTTTTGAATTCGGTTCTAAATTATATCCTAAAAATGGAAAATCAGGCACAGGTACAGCATCTAACTCAAAAGTTCCAGCAACTAATGAGCAACTCCAAAAAGAACTCAAAGTTTTAGATTTAATTAATGCTTATCGTTCACGTGGACATCTATTTGCTAAAACTAATCCCATATTACCCAATAAATCCTATAAACCTACATTAGACATAGAAAATTATGGTCTGACATCAGAAGATTTAAGCATATCTTTTTTTGCAGGCTTTGAAATAGGTTTACCAAACGCAACTTTAAAGGAAATTGTTGATTTTTTAAATAAGACTTATTGCAGTCATATAGGTGCAGAGTTTCGTTATATAAGACACCCAGAAATTCTTTCATGGCTTCAAAGCCGTATGGAAAGTACTCAAAATTCTCCTAAATATTCTACCGAAGAAAAAAAGTTTATTATGCAGATGCTGGGTAAAGCTCATTTATTTGAAACCTTTTTGCATAAAAAATTTGTAGGTCAAAAAAGATTTTCTTTGGAAGGTGGTGAGGCTTTAATTCCTGCTTTAGAAATGACCTTAGAAAGAGGCGCAGAATTGGGTATTCAAGAGTTTGTATTAGGAATGGCTCATAGAGGTCGGTTGAATGTTTTGACTAACATTATGCGTAAACCATATGAGTTAATTTTTGGAGAATTTCAAGATAAAGGCATAAGTGATGATATTTTTGATGGTGATGTAAAATATCACATGGGGTATAGTGATGACCCAGTTTTGGGCAATAACTTAAAAGTTCATTTATCTATGGCTCCTAATCCTTCTCATTTAGAGGCTGTAGATCCTGTAGTTTTAGGAATGACAAGAGCTAAAATGGATGAGCTTTACAAAGGAGATGAAAACAAAGTTTGCCCAATTTTAATACATGGTGATGCATCTATTGCGGGTCAAGGAATTGTTTATGAAGTTCAACAAATGAGCCAGTTAGAGGGGTATAGAGTAGGGGGTACGGTTCATATCGTAATTAATAATCAAATAGGTTTTACAACTGACGCTAAAGATTCTCGTTCTTCTACTTATTGTACAGACGTAGCAAAAGTAACATTATCACCTGTATTTCATGTAAATGGAGATGACCCAGAAGCTGTTGCTTTTGTTACCAAGTTAGCTATGGAATTTAGACAAACTTTTCACAGGGACGTATTTATTGATATTATTTGCTATCGTAAATATGGTCATAATGAAGGTGATGAACCACGTTTCACTCAACCCATTATGTATTCTTCCATTGATAAACACCCCAACCCATGGAAAATTTATACAGAAAGACTTTTAAATGAAGGTGTCATTACTCAAAAAGATATTGAAAATTTTGAAAATAATACTAATGAGTTGATGCAAAAACAATTTGATTCTTCCAAATCAAAAGAAGACATAAAAGTAGATAGTACTCCAAGAAGAAGTTGGGACGGAATTAAAGTTTATGATGATAATAATATAGAACCTAACCCTAACACCAAAGTTTCAGAGGAGTTTTTCAAATCTGTTGCTGAAAAAATTACTACTTTACCCGAAGGATTTCAACCTCATAAAACCGTAGGTCAATTATATGCAAATCGTAAAAAAATGGTTTTTGAAACCCATAAATTAGACTGGGGAATGGGAGAGATGATGGCTTATGCTACTTTACTTTCTGAAGGTTATGATGTAAGAATTTCTGGTCAAGATGTAAGAAGAGGTACTTTCTCTCATAGGCACGCTTATTTAGTGGATAATACTAATAATGAATTATATTCTCCACTTTCCAACCTTAATGATGATTCAAAGTTTTACTGTTATAATTCATTACTTTCAGAATTTGGAGTTTTGGGTTTTGAATATGGATATTCTTCATCTGCACCTTTCACTTTAACTATTTGGGAAGCTCAATTTGGAGATTTTGTAAATGGTGCTCAAGTAATCATTGACCAATTCCTTTCAGCAGCAAAATCAAAATGGAGAAGATTAAATGGTTTGGTAATGCTTTTACCTCATGGTTACGAAGGTCAAGGTCCTGAACACTCTTCCTGCCGTTACGAACGTTTCTTGAATTTGTGTGCTCAGAATAATATGTATGTTTGTAATTTTACTACTCCCGCAAATTTATTTCATGCTTTAAGACGTCAAATTCATAGCGAATATCGAAGACCATTAATTGTGGCAACTCCTAAATCCTTATTACGTTTGCCTCAATGTTACTCTACTATTGAAGATTTTACTCAAAAAAATCTTCAAGAAGTGATTGACGATACTGTGGACGCTAAAAAAGTGGAAAGAGTTTTATTTTGTTCCGGAAAAATTTATTATGATTTAGATAAATATCGTAATCAATTTAATGTAGAAAATGTTGCAATAGTACGTGTTGAGCAATTATATCCTATCCCAGCAGAACAAATTAATAAAGTTCTTGAAAAATATAACCAAGCAAAAGAATGGTTTTGGGTTCAAGAAGAACCAGAAAACATGGGCGCATGGCCTTTTTATATAAGAAAATTTAGAAAACATGCTTTAGAGGTTATTAGCCGTAAAGAATCTGCAAGCCCTGCAACGGGTTCTCCAAAACAACATGCTAATCAACAAGCTTATTTAATAAAAAAAGCTTTAAATCTGCCTAAAGATACCGAATTAAAATAATATTTTGAAATTTAGCTTAATTTTAAAACATCTGCTATAACAAAGCAGATGTTTTTTTTATCCATTCAATAATTTTTTGACTGGCTCCTTGATGAGTAAAAACGTATCTTTGAGATGCCTCTCCAGCTAATTTTAGGGTTTCTTTATTCTGTAACTTGTTTATTATTTCTTCCAACTTTGTATCTTTTTGTATTGGAAATGCTGCTTTATTTTCAATTAAACTAATAGCTTCATGAAACTTTTTATGATTAGGACCAAAAAATAAAGGTTTTCCATACACTGCAGCTTCTAATGTGTTATGAATACCCACCCCAAATCCTCCTCCTATCCAAACTGCATCAGCATAATAATAAAGCCTTGATAACCAACCCATTTTGTCAATAATTAATATCCTTTGAACCTCTAATTCATGATTATTTTCAATAGACGAATAAAAAACTGCATCAGGGAATAATTTTTTTAATTTTTGATTATGGTTCTCTGATATTTCATGGGGTACGATAACCAATGACCAATTAGGCAAATTAGAATAAATTTTTTGAAACCAGATTTCATCGGGTAACCATGATGAACCCAACATCAAAATAGGCTTATTAGGTAAATAATTTTCAATTTCAATAATGGGTTTCCAATCCTGGTAAATTTGAATTACTCTATCAAAGCGAGTATCGCCTGCAAGGGTTACATTTTGATAGTTAGACTTATTTTTTAAGTTTTTAAGGCTATTTTCATCTTGTACAAATATTTGATTATAAGAACTTAAAGCATTTTGATATAAACTTTTTAAAAACCCTTTAAAAAATGGGCTATTATCTCTAAATACACCACTTATCAGAATACATGGAATTTGTCTTATTTGAATTTCCAATAAAAAATTTAACCAAAACTCATATTTGATGAATACAGCCATTTTGGGCTGAACAATATCTAGAAAATCTTTGGCATTTTGTGGAGTATCTAAAGGTAAATAAGTAATAAAATCAGCGTACTTATATTTTTTACAAAGTTCATAACCAGATGGAGAAAAAAAAGTTACTAAAATTTTTTGATGAGGATAATTGGTTTTAATCCATTCTATAATCGGTTTAGCTTGTTCAAATTCACCAGAAGAAGCAGCATGAAACCAAATGGGTTTATGATACTTTGAAACATTAGAAGATAAGATTTCTTTCCAGTTTTTTCTTCCTTGAATCCATAAATGAGCCTTTTTTATCCATAGAGAAGCTGCGTAAATTCCTAAACCATAAAACTTTACCCCCAAGTTGTATAGATAATTTTCTATTACCATTTAGCAAAATTAGGAATAAATGCTAATGGAATAAAAATCTAATTTGATTGTAAAAATACCGATGTTAAAGATTTTAAAACAGCTAGCTCCACTATTACTTCTGCTTTTTTCTCCATTTAAACCTTACAATCATCATAAAACTTAAAAATAAGGCTAAATAGCAGAACCAATCCCCCCAAAGAACATATAATGTTGAGTAATCATAATGATTTACTGAAGTATCCAAATATTCAGGTTTCCACCAATTTGTTGATTTTAAGATATTTCCTTTATTATCAATGTGCATACTTAAACCTGTGTTAGCACATCTTACCACTTCTTTTCGTGTTTCTATGGCTCTTAAACGTGCATAGTAAGCATGTTGAATATAACCAGAACTTTTCCCCCACCAACCATCATTTGTAATTACGCTGATAAATTTTGCTCCCTTTTTTACTACTTGTCTTACATGATGCGGAAAAATAGACTCGTAACAAATAACATTTCCAATTTCATTAGTAGTTTTTCCATCTAAACAATAAATACTATCAGGAACTCCATAGTTTCCAAAACCACCTCCTAAATCTATTTGAATAATATTTTGAAGAACTTTTAAATAATCAAAATAAGGAGTTCTTTCCACAAAGGGTACTAATTTAGATTTTTCATAAAACTCAGAAGAAGTATCTCCAAGTACTGTGGAAGAATTATAGGATTGTATCCATTTATTATCATACTGTCTTGCAGTGTTAGGAGCTAAACTTTGATTTTCAAAAACTTTAAATTCTGAACAACCTGTTAATAAAGGAACTTGATGTTTTTTTACGGTTTCTAATAATGGTAAAAGCCTGTAGTCTTCTTGATAATTATGATAAAATATACCAAATGGAATAGCTGTTTCTGGTAAAATTACTAAATCTAAACTATCTATTCCTTTTTCTTCATACATTTTGCTAAATAAAGCAATTTGACTTTCCTCTGAGGTTACCTCAAATTTTTGGTAAGGGTCTATATTGGGTTGAATGATTCTGACTTTCCAGGTTTTTTCAATTTGATAAGCTTTTCGAAAAGGTAGAGTTAAGAAAATAGATATAAAGAACGGAAAAATAATCGTGAATAGGGTAGCAAAAATTAATTTTTTGTGGTTGGGTTGATGCAGTAGATTAAATATTAAAATATTGATGAATAACAATAAAGCTGAAGCTCCATAAATTCCTGTCCATTCAATAAATTGAATATAAAAAGGAAAAGATGCAAAAGCATGACCCAATGTAAGCCAAGACCATGTTAATTCCCATTGAAAATGTAAAAACTCAAAACTTATCCACAAGGGTATGAAGTACAAATAACTAAAAAGTGAAGAACTTTTTTTTCTGATAGACCAAAATATTACAACAGGTATGGACATTAAAAACGGATTAAGAGTATTAGCTAAAAAACCTGCAAAAAAATTTTGAAAGGCTTCTCCAAAACTATTGGCTCCTAAAACAGTTAAACATAACCAATACCCAACCATAATATTCCAAAACAATAGCCCCAAATAGGTTTTCCAGTATTTTTTTGAACAATATTCCCAAATATAAAATAAAGGTATCCAACCGATAAAAGCCAAAAATGGAAAAGGAAAAGGAGGGAAGCTCAAACCAAGTAATAAACCACTTAAAATTACTAAGTAAAAAGGCTTTTTTTGTGAATTTGTGAGTAAGAAAGTGTGAACTTTTGAAAAAATATTCATAAAATATGGCTTACTATAAACCTTTGCAAAAATAACCAATTATTAGGTTGAAATAGTTTGCCGGACTATGATTTTTAAATGAGACCGTCGCAAAACTTGGAAGGATTTTTTTGAGTTATTTTTTTGAATTTTTTTGTTATGTACAAGAATTTTGGGGCTTTTTTTTCAATATTTTCAGAAATACAGTCAATTACCTGCATAAATAGGGATTTTATTCCCTAATTATGCAGGTAATATTGCATTTCTTCTCATAAAGAGAACAGGAAGCGTATAAAGATTGTATGCAATCGCTTCAAATACATATGTGTATTTTTACTTCTTATGTTCTTTCCTCTTACTTTGCTATATTGTGTGTCCCTTGCTAAGCTGCTATATTAGGCAGTTTTTCCTTGTATTATGCAGATAATACGCATTTTTTAGTAAGATTTTCAAATTCATTCCATTCTTCTTTGTTTCTATGACAGTATCATTTACAATTTTAAAAGTTACGTATGTTCACTTAACCATACAAAAATTATAGAATTTTTATGCTTTTAAAAATCAAAGAATTGTGATTAATCTAGATAAAAGATTTGGATAAAAAAGTAAAAAACTATATTTTTGCAGGCTACAAAAAGGCAACTTGGCCGAGTGGTTAGGCAGAGGTCTGCAAAACCTTGTACAGCGGTTCGAATCCGCTAGTTGCCTCTAAAAATAAAAAAACCCGTTATAAGCTAACGGGTTTCATTTTTTTAAAATTTTTCTTACAAACTTAAAGTAGATTTATAAACCTCTGAATTCATTAAATTGCTTGTATTATTATCAAGAACTTTGATTTTTACAATCCAACCTTCACCATAAGGGTCTTGATTTACCTTTTCAGGTTGGTCATTAATGATTGGGTTTACTTCTAAAATTTCGCCTTTAACAGGTAAAAATAAATCAGAAACTGTTTTAACAGCTTCAATAGTACCAAAAACACCATGCTGTTCAACAACTTGCCCAACAGTATTAATATCCACAAAAACAATATCACCCAATTCTTTTTGAGCAAAATCTGTGATACCTACATAGGCTAAATCACCATCCATTTTAATCCATTCGTGATCAGCGGTGTACAGTAAATGATCAGGAAAATTCATATTTTATTATGTTTAGGACGCAAAATTAATGAATTAAATTGGGATTTACGAATTTTTTAAAGTTTCAAGTTCATTTAATATTTGTATTTGAATTTGAATAGATTCTGAATGTATGAATTCATAAATTTTTTTTACAAGTTCAGGATTTAGATGAAGTTTTTCAGCTTCTGAAAGCCTATCTTTTAGAACTTCTCCCCATCTATGGAGTTGTAAAACGGTCATATCTTTATCTTTTTTCATCCAACCAATTTCATGAATGATTTTCATTCTTTCTGATAAAATTTCTAACAATATGGAATCTAATTCATCAATTCTTTTACGTTTTGCTTGTAATTGTTGCTCTAATTCATCGTCAATAATTAACTTTCTTATGATTAATTGTTGAACTAAAGATTGAAGTTCAGGGGGAGTAATTTGTTGTTTGGCGTCTGAGAGGGCTTGTTGAGGATTGTAATGAACTTCAATCATGATACCATTCATTTCCAAGTCTAAGGCTTTTTGTGCAATTGATAGCAAAAGGTTAGGTTTTCCAGCAATATGTGAGGGGTCGCAAATCATTTCTAAGTCAGGATAAAGCCTTTTTAATTCAATCGGTATTGACCACATAGGGTCATTTCTATAATCATGTTTATTGGAGGAAGAAAATCCTCTATGTATAGCAACAATTTTTTTAATTCCTGCATTATAAATGCGTTCAATAGCTCCAATCCATAAATCTAAATCAGGGTTTATTGGGTTTTTGATAAAAATAGGAATATCCAAACCTTTTAATGAATCTGCAATTTCTTGCACAGAAAAAGGATTAACAGTGGTTCTTGCTCCTATCCAAAACCAATCCATATTGTACTTTAATGCTAATTCAACATGTTTGGAATTTGCTACTTCGGTAATTACTGGAATGTGGAAAACTTCTTTTACTTGCTTTAACCAATTTAAACCAATTTCTCCAACTCCTTCAAAAGAATTCGGTCTTGTACGAGGTTTCCAGATACCTGCTCTAAATGCATGAATATTTACTCTTTGTAGTAATTCTTTTGCAGTTGATATTAATTGTTCTTCACTTTCAGCAGAGCAAGGACCGGCAATGATAAACGGCCTTATATTTTTTAATACTTTCTCAAAAACCATACTACAAAATAACAAAATAATTTTCATTTTGATTTAAAAAAGCTGTAACTTTGCAATAAATTCATTTTTTATGAAAAAATTTTTATTTATTTCATCAGTCATTTTACATTTAACAGTTTATTCTCAAACTACTTATGTTTGGAATACAACAAATGGTAATTTTGGGACTGCAACCAATTGGAGTCCAAATAGAAACACACCAGCAACTAATGACATTTTGGTGTTTAATAATGGTGGTGCTTATACAGTTACTAACTTGCCAACACAAACCATTGGTCAATTAAAAATTCAGAATAATACCAATGTGAGTTTTCAGGCGAGTTCAGGGATTACACTAACCATAAGTGATTTAGCAGGCACAGACTTTTTGGTGGAAGCAGGTTCAACATTGAATTTTACAGGTACAAATATTTGCTCTTTAAGTGTTTCAACTGGTGCGAATGCGGAAATTTGGGGTACTATAACAGCAAGTGGATCAGCTCATAGATTTCTTGCAGCAACAGCTAATAGTTTTGTTTTTAAAAATGGTTCAAAAGCCATTGCGAATCCGAATTTTTCAGGAAATATGTTTGGAAATACGGGCACACACAATACAACCATTTTTGAAGCAGGTTCAGAATATATATTTAAAGATGGGGCTAACCCTTTTGGCTTAACTCAACCTTTATCAAAAGTTATTTTCCAAACAAATAGTAAATATATTCATCAAAATGCAACATTATTACCTGCTACTGCGGGTAGAAATTATGCTATTTTTGAATTAGACCATCCCAGTTTTAATTCAAATATGACAGGTGGTACAGCTTTAAATGTACAAAAGTTTATAGTTAAACAAGGAAATTTACGTTTAGGACTTACTGCAGCTGTTAATGTAACAGAAGATATTGAAATTTTATCAGGTACATCAGAAAGAACCAGTTCAGGCGCATTAAGTATTGGAGGCAATTTAGTTCTTAATGGTGGAAACTTCAATTATACCAGTTCAGGCGCATTAGGTATTGGAGGCAATTTAGTTCTCAATGGTGGAAACTTCAATTATACCGGCACAGGCGGATTAAGTATTGGAGGCAATTTAGAAGTACAAAACGCTTTATCAGCATTTACTTTAAACCCCAATATAGGAACCGGAACTAGAAATGATGTTATTGGTGGGGATATTATAAATAATGGCGGTATTATTGATTTTTCACCTGTTGTAGCTCCATCTGGAAATTATTTTTTAATTTTTCAAAATTCAGTGAGTGCTCCTCAATCTTTTACTAATACAGGAACTTTGAATTTTAGTCCTACGGTGGTAGTTTTATTACCAGATGCTGATGGATATGAACTGAATTCAGATATATTCATCAAAGGAGCATTAAATATGCCAGCAGGAGGTGGGAAAATAAATGGAAAAGGTAATACTATTGTTTTAGGTGTAAATGATATGTTCCCAGGAGTACTCTTTTACACTATGACTTCCTCTTATTTATACAACGGAAAATTTAAAAGATGGTTTAAATCAGGTTCTACTACTAATGAGATAACTGGTGGATTTCCGATTGGTATTCAATCGAGCATACAACCTTGCGCAATCAAAATGACATCAGCCCCCACTACTGGCGGTTATATTACAGCAGAATATGTAACAGGATATGCAGGAACTCTTGGTTTACCACTTGTTGTGGGTTCTGTTAATGTAAATCGTGTGTATGGATATGGATTTCATAGAGTGGAACCTGATGCATCTTTAGCTGGATATACTTATACTTTCCAAATGGTAGGAACGAATTATGCTGGCGTGGGTGATTACCAAGAATTAGTACTTCTTAAAAGAGATAATAATAGTTCACCTTGGACTGCTCCGGGGCATCAAGGTGTACCATTTGGTACAAATGCTCAATTTACATTAGAATTAATGGGATTAACTTCTTTTTCTGAGTTTATTGTGGGGGGTAATGATGTACCTAATCCACTTCCTGTTTTATTTAAACAATTCATTTTGCAACGAATCAATCAACATAACTATTTAAATTGGGTAATAGAAAACTCACAAGAAATTAAAAATTTTGAAATACAAAAATCTTATGATGCCCATCAGTTCTTTTCATTTGCAAATGTAAGTATTTCAAATACTCATGTTTATGATTTTTTAGATGGTTCAGAAACAAAAACTTCAAAAATATTTTATCGTATTAAAGCCAACTTAAATGATGGAAGAAGTGCTTATTCAGAAACCTTAGAATTAAATTTGATTCCGAAATCACAATTGCAAGTTTATCAAAACCCTTTACAAGACTATTTAAAACTTATGGTTCAAAGTGATGTTCAAGAAACTCTTAAAGTACAAATTTACGATTTAAGTGGTAAAAAACTTTTTGAAAATTCTTACGAAGTTCAAATAGGAAATCAAATTTTTACTATTGATACGGAAAATATTTCCTCGGGATGGTATGTTCTTCATACACAACTAAACGGCCAAGTTTATTCATATAAAATTTTAAAATAATTTAAGGTAAGAGAAAAATTAAAGCTGTCCTTATTTGGACAGCTTTTTTTATTATTTACGAATAACTATAAATTTTTAGCTTTTGCGATAATTTCAGCGATATCCATTACTTTGATGCTATCTTGTTTATTCTGATATTTTACTCCATCAGAAAGCATGGTCATACAAAAAGGACAAGCCACCGCAACTACATTCGGATTTACTTCTAAAATATCTTCGGTTCTTTCTGCATTTACTTCTTTTTTACCTTTTTCAGGCTCTTTAAACATTTGAGCACCGCCAGCACCACAACATAAACCGTTAGTTTTACAACGTTTTAATTCTACTAATTCTGCATCTAAGGTTTCTATTACTTTTCTGGGGGCTTCGTAAATATTATTTGCACGTCCTAAATAACAAGAATCATGATAACTGATTTTTTTCCCTTTAAAATCCCCCCCTTGAACTTTTAATTTACCGCTATCAATTAATTGTTGTAAATATTGAGCGTGGTGAATTACTTCGTAGTTTCCACCGAGTTGAGGATATTCATTTTTTAGCGTGTTAAAACAATGGGGACACGTAGTAACAATTTTTTTTACGTTATACATGTTAAGAGTTTGAATATTCATCATGGCTTGCATTTGAAACAAAAATTCATTGCCCGCTCTTTTGGCGGGGTCACCTGTACAAGTTTCTTCAGGACCTAAAATAGCAAATTTTACACCCACATGGTACAATATTTTCGCAAAATCTCTTGTAATCTTTTGGGCTCTATCATCAAAACTACCTGCACAACCTACCCAAAACAAAATTTCCGCTTCTTCACCTTTTGAAGCTAATTCCGCCATTAACGGTATTTCTATTAATTTTTTTTCTGTCATATACCTAATTTTTCAATCTTTAAAAATTTCTGATACGTTAATTACTAATTCAGGAAACAAAACGCTTTGAATACTATCTTCTTCCGTAAAATAACCTATAATCTCGTATTTTTGTTTTTCTTCATTTAAAGAATACTGATGGATTAAATGG
>CALLMJ010000072.1 GCA_938006875.1 uncultured Bacteroidia bacterium | reverse complement strand
TTATTGAAATTTAGGACACTTATTACCACCGTCAATAATTCGGGTTAAAATAAAACCTGTATAAATATACCAATCATTTTGTTCTTTAAAACCTCTAATATCCTTGGCTTCAAATCCACTACTCCCCTGTAAAGTGTATTTACTTCTATCAGCTAATTTTACAGCAATTGGGCCACCTGTTGCTAATAATTCTTTGGGATCGACATATTTATCACTTACATCATCTAAATAGTCTGTAAATAACTTTCTTACCCCCATTTCAACAGCTAAATCCCAATAATTATTTAACTTATATTTAAAGCCTAAACCTACTGGAATTGCAATTTGAGTAAGAGAATATTTATTAGTTGCTCCTGGTAATTTTTGACCTTCAGTTCCATAATCATGAAGATTATACCATTTACCATCTAATTTTGCTTGTGGATTATAATTATAAACAGCAACACCAGCAAAAACATAGGGAGTATATTGTGGTCTATACTTAGGTCTTCTGGAAGAACCTAATAAATCATAAACAATTTGAGCTGAAATTTCATCAATTCTAGAACGAAAACTTAAATTTCTCCAATTTCTTGCAGGATTTTTAGATACAGAGTCAGCAGCACCCATCCAACCATGTATATAGGTTAATCTAAATCTAAAATTTGGATGAAAATGCCAATTAAAAACAGCACCTAAACCAGGTTTAGTAAATCTTAAAGTAAAGTCATCATCTAAGTCTCCTTTATAATTGGTAGCACCTAAAGATGGACCTACTGATATATAACTTTTACTTACCTGCGCATTTAATTGATTAAACGCTATAAACAGAATAAATATTGAAAAAAGCTTCATGTTTAGCATATTTTATTTTTGTCGATTAATTTATTAAGGCACAAATATAGGCATATTTTTTATTCGTGCCTATACTTTTTTTATTTTTTTTCAATTTAATTATTTTTTTAGTTGAGCCTTAAAGTAATCGTAGTTCATTCTAGCAATATTTACCAATGAAATTCCTTTTGGGCACTCAACTTCACAAGCACCCGTATTAGTACAATTTCCAAAGCCTTCTTTATCCATTTGAGCTACCATATCTAGAACTCTTTGCATTCGTTCAGGTTGCCCTTGAGGCAATAAGCCAAGATGAGAAATTTTTGCACTCACAAACAACATTGCAGAAGCATTTTTACAAGTTGCAACGCAAGCACCACAACCAATACAAGTAGCCGCTTCAAATGCTTGGTCAGCAGTTTCTTTTCCAATAGGAATAGCATTAGCATCAGGAACACCACCTGTATTTACTGATACATAACCACCTGCTTGAATAATTCTGTCAAATGCAGAACGATCTACCACTAAATCTTTAATTACGGGAAATGCAGATGCTCTGAATGGTTCTATGTAGATTTCATCACCATCTTTAAACTCACGCATATGTAGCTGGCAAGTTGTGGTTTTGTACCATGGACCATGAGCCCTACCATTAATTACCATTCCACAAGAACCGCAAATACCTTCTCTACAATCATGATCAAATGCAACAGGTTCTTTCCCTTCTTTAATTAATTTTTCATTTAATACATCTAACATTTCTAAAAAAGACATATGTTCATTAACACCTTCTATAGTATAAGTTTCCATACGTCCTTGAGAGTTTCTATTTTCTTGTCTCCAAACATGGAGTTTTAATTTCATTGTACGCATAATTAAAAATTTTATTTATAGCTTCTTTGAGTTAATTTAACGTATTCAAAAGTTAAGGGTTCTTTGTTTAAAATAGGGTCATTATTATCACCAGCATATTCCCATGCAGCTGCATAACAATAGTTATCGTCATCTCTAAGTGCTTCACCTTCTGGAGTTTGATACTCCTCTCTAAAATGACCTCCACAAGATTCATTTCTATGTAAAGCATCTATTACCATTAATTCCCCTAATTCTAAAAAGTCAGCAACTCTACCCGCTTTTTCTAAGGATTGATTAAAGGTTTCATTTTTACCCAATACTTTTACTTCTCTCCAAAATTCTTCACGTAATTTTTGAATTTCTTTACGTGCATATTCTAAACCTTCTTTATTTCTGGCCATACCACAGTAATCCCACATAATTTTACCTAAAGCTCTATGAAATTCATCAACGGTTTTAGTTCCATTGATAGACAAAAGTTTAGAAATTCTGTTTCTTACTGCATTTTCAGCATCAATAAATGCGGGATGGTCAGTGGTTATTTCGGTAGTGGGTTCATCAGCAAGGTAATCTCCAATAGTATAAGGAATCACAAAATAACCATCAGCAAGACCCTGCATCAAGGCAGAAGCACCTAAACGATTAGCACCATGGTCAGAGAAATTGGCTTCTCCTAACGCATAAAGACCAGGTATGGTCGTCATTAAATTATAATCTACCCATAAACCACCCATAGTATAATGAACAGCTGGATAAATTCTCATTGGAACTTCATAAGGATTTTCATCGGTAATTTTTTCGTACATTTCAAATAAATTACCATACTTTTCCTTTATAATTCCTTTCCCTAACCGTTTTATATCAGCGTCTGATGGATTATCTAATTTTTGTTTATTTGCTTCAATTCTACCATAACGCATAATAGCAGATGCAAAATCTAAATAAACCGCCATTTTTGATTGACCTACACCATAGCCTGCGTCGCATCTTTCTTTTGCTGCTCTTGATGCTACATCACGTGGAACTAAATTGCCAAATGCGGGGTATCTTCTCTCTAAATAGTAATCTCTTTCTTCTTCTGGAATTTGATTAGGAGCTCTTTTGTCATCTTTATTTTTGGGTACCCATACTCTACCATCGTTTCTTAATGATTCTGACATTAGTGTCAATTTTGATTGATAATCACCAGAAACAGGAATACATGTCGGGTGAATTTGAGTAAAACAAGGATTTCCAAAGCAAGCACCTTTTTTGTATGCACGGAAAATTGCTGTTGCATTGGAGTTTTTAGCATTTGTTGATAAATAAAAAACATTACCATAACCGCCTGTTGCTAAAACTACTGCATGACCAAAATGCCTTTCAATTTTTCCGTTTTCTAAATCACGAGTAATAATACCTTTCGCTTTTCCATCAATAATGACGATTTCTAACAATTCTTTTCTTGCGTGCATTTTAACAGTACCCATATTGATTTGGCGGGATAATGCTTGATATGCACCAATTAATAATTGTTGTCCAGTTTGGCCTGCTGCATAGAAAGTTCTTGATACTTGAGTACCACCAAATGAACGGTTATCTAATAACCCGCCGTATTCTCTTGCAAAAGGAACACCTTGTGCTACACATTGGTCTATAATATTGACTGAAACTTCAGCTAAACGATGAACATTAGCTTCTCTGGCACGAAAATCTCCGCCTTTGATGGTGTCATAAAACAACCTAAAAACGGAATCACCATCATTTCTGTAGTTTTTTGCAGCATTAATACCCCCCTGAGCAGCAATCGAGTGAGCACGTCTTGGACTATCTTGATAACAAAAACAATGTACATTATACCCTAATTCTGCTAAACTTGCAGCTGCAGAAGCACCTGCTAATCCGCTTCCTATCACTAATATTTTGTATTTTCTTTTATTATGTGGTGCTACTATTTTAATTTTAGATTTATGTTTTGACCACTTGGTTGAAATATCACCTTCTGGTATTTTTGATTCTAATTTTGCCATAACTTTATTCTTTTATATTTAATTCATTGAATGGATTGAATGTACATAATGATTGGAATAATTGCAAAGCCTAAGGGAATTAAAATGCTAAAACCCAGTCCCACCTTGTTAATTAAAGTATTCCATTTAGGATTTTTCTTTAAACCTAATGATTGAAAACCACTTTGAAAACCATGATTTAAGTGAAAAGCTAATAAAATTTGTGCAATCACATAAAACAATACATAAATAGGATTAGAAAATGCAATCTTTACTGTCTCATACATGGTTTCTTCTGTACCTATGATACGATGCTTTACAAAGAAGGAATATAAATGTATTAACAAGAAAATAAGTACTATAGAACCTGTAACTCCCATATATTTAGAGAATATAGAGGTTTTGCCATCATTCGCTTGATAAACATAGCCTTGTGGTCTTGCATTTTTATTTTGAGAAGTAAGCTTTGCCGCTAATCCGATATGTATCATAAAACCCAAAAACATTATAATTTCGGGTAATCTGATTAACGGACTTTTAGACATAAATTCTGCATATTCATTAAACGCTTTGCCGCCGTCAGTTGGGTCAAACAAAGGTTTTAACAATAAAAAATTACCAGATAAATGAGCAATTAAGAATGTACACAAGAATAACCCTGTTATTCCCATTACAATCTTTCTTCCGATTGATGTTGCCAATAAACTTGGAACTTGTTTGGTTGTATCCATTATTTTGTTATTTTCTTTACTAATATTTAAAACAACGCAAAATTAGTCTTTTGTTCAATTTTAAAAAAAATATCTACCATTTTTCTCAAAATTTAGAACAATTCTAAATAAACACTCATTTTTAAATTACAAGTTTTTTATTTTTCCTTTCATAAAATATTCAACTAATTTTACAATTTTCTTGTTAAATAAGCATGGGATATAAAAGTATGGAGGATTGTGTTCAAGATTTAGAAAAACATGGACATTTAATCCGAATAAAAGAAGAAGTTGACCCTTATTTAGAAATGGCTGCAATTCATTTGAGAGTATATGAAAAAAAAGGTCCCGCACTTTTATTTGAAAATATAAAAAATTCTCAATATCGCGCTGTATCTAATTTATTTGGTTCTATTGAAAGAAGTCGTTTTTTATTTCGTGATAGTATTGAAAAAGTAAAACAAGTAATCCAAATTAAAGCTGACCCGTCCAAACTCCTAAAAAATCCTTTAAAATACTGGAATTTAGGTCTTTTTGCTATAAATGCTTTACCCAAAAAAGTTTATTTTAAAAATTCATTTGATGAAATCAAAATTTCAAATTTACCGTTAATTCAATGTTGGGAAAAAGATGGAGGGGCATTTGTAACTTTGCCTATTGTTTATACTGAAGATATTGACAAGCCGGGAGTAATGGCTTCTAATATTGGTATGTATAGAATACAATTATCTGGAAATGATTATATTCAAGATAAAGAAATAGGTTTACATTATCAACTTCATAGAGGTATTGGTGTTCATCAAACTAAAAGTAATTTAAAAGGTCAACCTTTAAAAGTGAGTATATTTATTGGAGGACCACCCAGTTTAACTTTTAGTGCAGTTATGCCTCTTCCAGAAGGAATTCCGGAATTGACTTTTGCGGGTGCTTTAGGTAACAGAAGGTTCAGATATTTTTATGACCAAGAAGGATTTTGCATTGCTAATGATGCAGATTTTGTGATTACAGGTTATGTTTATCCTAACGAAAATAAGCCAGAAGGTCCTTTTGGAGACCATTTAGGTTATTATAGTTTAAAACATGATTTCCCTTTAATGAGAGTAAAAAAGGTATATGCCAAAAAGAATGCAATTTGGGCTTTCACGGTTGTAGGAAGACCTCCCCAAGAAGATACCAGTTTTGGAGCTTTAATTCATGAACTTACAGGCGACGTAATCCCCTCAGAAATACCTGGTGTTAAAGAAGTTCATGCTGTTGATGCTTCGGGTGTACATCCTTTACTAATTGCCATTGGTTCAGAACGTTATACTCCTTATTATGAACTTCAAAAACCCCAAGAATTACTTACCATTGCTAATCATATTTTGGGTACAGGTCAAATGTCTTTAGCTAAGTTTTTATATATTGCTAACCATCAAGATAATCCTAATCTTCATACTCATGATATTCAAGCTTATTTTGAACATTTATTAGAACGTGTTGATTTTCAAAATGATGTTCATTTTTATACAAGAACTACCATAGATACTTTAGATTACTCGGGAGATGGTTTAAATACAGGTTCTAAAATGGTAATTGCTGCGGTTGGCAAACCCAAAAGAGTACTTTCTAAAGATGTTCCTAATAAATTAACCCTTCCAGAAGGTTTCTTTAATCCTAAAATCGTTTTTCCAGGAGTTTTAGCTATCCAAGCAAAACCTTTTCAGAATTATAAACATGAGAATTATATTTTAAAAGAACTAGGAAATTATCTTTATGAAAATCACTTTGAAGATTTGAAAGGCATTGCACATATAATCATTTGTGATGATAGTGAATTTGTTTCTAAAACTTTAAACAATTGGTTATGGGTTACATATACCAGAGCGAATCCTTCTCATGATGTTTATGGTGTAGGTGAATTTACAGAATTTAAACATTGGGGTTCTAAAGGTGCATTAATAATAGATGCAAGAATTAAACCCCATCATGCACCTGCATTAGAAAAAAATCCTAAAATTGAAGAAAAAGTAGATAGACTTTTTGAAAAAGGTGGCAGTTTGTATTCTTTGAGATAAGTTAAAAGCATTAAAAAATGAATGAGGGAAGTATTAAAATCAATACAACCCCCATATTCAAATTAAAATTTCACTATTAATTTTTCTTCTTTCTGAAATTTTCAAACATACTCATAGATTTTTTTTCCTTAGTAATATCTGATTTTGAGGTACCTCTTGAATAACTTTTCTTTTCAGTTTGATAATCGTTGTATTTAGGTTTCTGATATTCAGAATTATAACTAGATTCTCCTCTCCTTCTTCTATTTCTATTGGAAGATTCTCTATTGGACTTACCACTTTCTTTTGAAGAGGCATTTGCCATCTCAATTTCAATAAATCTTTTTCCTAATTTAATATTTTCTAAACGCTCAAAAACTGTATTTTTATCCTTTTCTGAAACTTCAAAAAAGGAATAAGAATCATTCATTCTTACATTATTGATAAATTTTTTGGGGATATCAGTCATTCTATGAAGCCATTGAACAAATTCCAATTTATCAAAACCATCTTTTCTACCGATATTAATAAATAAACGAACCTGTTTAGAATTATTTAAAACGTTAAGGTCAACAGCATCTTTGTAATAATCTGTAAAACGTTGAAATTCTAAAGTACAAAAACGTAATAAAATTTCTTCACGAGATAAATCTTTTAATTGTTCGAGAATGGAATTTTGATATTTGTTAATTATATCATTATCAATTTGGATATTTCTAAAATCTTCAAAGAAGTGGAGCAAACGTTTTTCTATTACATCTTGAGCAGTAGGAATAGGCAAAATTTCAATTTTGGTTTTAATAAGTTGTTCAACCTGTTTTAAACGTTGTTTTTGTGAATTAGTAACAATACTGATAGAAACACCTGTTTTTCCTGCTCTTGCAGTACGCCCAGAACGGTGGATATAAGATTCAATATCATCAGGAACACCATAATGAATAACGTGCGTAATGCTATCTACATCAATCCCTCTAGCAGCAACATCTGTAGCAACTAATATTTGTAAACTTCTATCACGAAAACGCATCATTACTTTATCACGAATGGCTTGGCTTAAATCACCATGCAAAGCATCTGCATTATAACCATCTTTAATGAGTTGCTCTGCAATTTCTTGAGCTTCATTTTTCGTTCTAGTAAAAATTATACCATAAATATCCGGATAAAAATCTACAATTCTTTTTAGAGCTTCATAACGAAAATCTTTGTCAATTACATAAGCCTCATTACGAATATTTTGAGCTATAGTATTTTTTCTTCCAATAGAAACCTCTTCTGGTTCAGACATATATTTATTGATCATTTGCCTGATTTCTGAGGGCATAGTAGCAGAAAAAAGCCATGTATATTTTTCATTTTGGGAAGTAAATCTTAAAATTTCATCTACCTCTTCACGAAAACCCATGTTAAGCATCTCATCGGCTTCATCTAAGATGATATACTTAAGATTTTGTAGATTGGTATTTTTTCTGTTGAGATGGTCTATCATCCTTCCTGGAGTAGCCACAATAATTTGAGGACCTCTATTAAGTTCTTTGGTTTGTTTTTCCATACTTACTCCTCCATAAACGCAAGCTATCTGAGCTTGTTTGATATTCTTAGCAAATTTTTCTAATTCTCCAGCAATTTGTACACAAAGCTCACGCGTAGGACTTAAAATGAGAGCTTGAGGTACATTTACTTTAAAATCAATTTTGTGCAACAACGGAAGCCCATAAGCCGCAGTCTTTCCTGTACCAGTTTGAGCCAAACCAATAAAATCGCAATCATTGGTTAATAAAATAGGTAAAGACTTTTCTTGAATTTCCGTTGGATTTAAATATCCAATTTCTTGAATTGCTTCAAGGATTTCAGGGTTCAACCCTAATTCTGTGAACGTTGTCAATGTGATATATTTTTGTTTTTTATTCGTTCGCAAAATTACGATATTTTTATTACCCAAACAAATTTATATTCTAAATATTGAAATTCAAGAAATTTCAGTTTTATAGATTAGCATGAGCAACATCAAAAAATATAAAATTTATTAACTTTGCGTTTTTAAGTGTAATGGACTGGAAGAAATATTGGTTGGTTTTTCAAGAAAAATTAAAAAATCTTTTTTATTTTGATAAACAATTCAAAAAATATAGAAACTTTATTTTGTATTTTTTGGGTTCAGGAATTATCCTTTTTATCATTTTAGTTGCGTATATCATTTGGGAGATGCCTCCATTAAACATTTTAGAAAATCCTAAATCGAATTTATCTACCCAAATTTTAGATAGAAATGGCAAAATTTTAGGTTCTTTATTTGATGAAGAAAATAGAATTTATTTAAAATCAACAGATGCAATCAATGATACTTTTGTAAAGGCTTTAATTGCCACAGAGGATATTCGTTTTTATCAACATGCAGGAATTGATTTTGTGGGTACATTAAATATATTTTTTTCTATTATTACTTTGGATCCTCGTGGTGGTAGTTCTATTACTCAACAATTAGCTAGAAATCTATATTCAGAAGTTGTTGGTAATGAACGTTCTAGTTCTTTTAAAACAGTTTTTAGAAAATTTAAGGAAGCCATTGTTTCTATTTACTTGGAAAGAAATTATACAAAAGAGGAAATCTTAAAATATTATTTGAATACTGTACCTTTTGGTTCTAATACTTATGGTGTTCAATCAGCATCAAAATTTTACTTTCAAAAAGAATTTTCTAAATTAAAAGCTCATGAAGCCGCATTAATTGTAGCATTATTAAAGGGACCAACCTTTTATAATCCTTTTAAGTACCCTGAAAGAGCTTTAAATCGTAGAAATACAGTGATTGAGCAAATGCAAAAATATGGTTTAGTTTCCGAAAAAGAAGCAAACGCAATCAAAAAAAGACCGTTAGATGTTGTTGGTAAAGGTGCCAATTTAGAATATCATAGCGAAGGTTTAGCTCCTTATTTTCGTGAACATTTAAGGTTATATATCAAAAAATGGGCAAATCAAAATGGATATAATATTTATAGAGATGGTTTAAGAGTATTTACTACTATTGATGCCAAAATGCAAGAGTATGCAGAAGAAGCTATGCGTGAACACTTAAAAGATTTACAATCTAAATTTGATGCAGAACTAAAATCCTTAGAAAAAAAACCTTGGGAAATAGATTCTTCTATTATTCCAAGAGCTATGAGGCATTCTGCTAGATACCAAGCTCTAAAAAAAGAAGGCTTGAATGAAAAAGAAATCTTAAAAGATTTTAAAACCAAAATTCCTATGAAACTATTTGTTTGGGACGAAACCGTAAACTATGAAAAAGATACGGTAATAAGTCCTTGGGATTCTTTAATTTATTATTCTAAGTTTTTACAACCAGGGATGGTTGCTATTGACCCTACTTCTGGGAAAATATTAACATGGGTGGGAGGTATTAATCATAAATTTTTTAAATATGACCATGTAGAAAAAGGTAAAAGACAAATTGGTTCTACCTTTAAACCTTTCGTTTATGCAACAGCATTTGATAATGGTTTTCATCCTTGTGATAAAGAATTAAATCAACCACCAGCTATCCCTTCAGGAGACGGTAAAGTTTGGAGACCTGAAAATTCTGATAAAACTTCTGGAGGTGAAGTAACTTTAAGATATGCTTTAGCTAATTCTTTAAACACCATTTCTGCTAGGGTTATTCAAAAAGTTGGACCCCCTACGGTTGTGGAATACGCTTCAAAAATGGGTATCAACTCTCCTATTGAACCCGTTTATTCTATTGCATTAGGAACTATGGATTTGAACGTTTTGGAACTAACTTCTGGTTATGGAACTATTTTAAACCTAGGAAAATGGTATGAACCTTTTTTTATTGAACGTATTGAAGATAAAAATGGAAATATTTTATTTCAACATACCCCAAACTCTCGAGAAGCACTAAGCCCAACAACCGCTTATTTAATGATTGATATGCTAAAAACCGTTATTCAAAAGGGAACAGGCTCTGCATTAAGATGGATTGCTCAACTTCACTGGGCTTTAGAAGTTGCAGGAAAAACAGGAACCACACAAAATCATTCTGATGGTTGGTTTGTGGGTTTTACTCCTCATTTTGTTGCTGGTGTCTGGGTCGGATGTGATGATAGAAATGTACATTTCCAAAAAATTCAACTGGGTCAAGGTGCAGTTATGGCAATGCCGATTTGGGGGAAATTCGCTAAAAAAGTATATGACGACCCTACCATTGGCTATAATGTCTATGATAAATTCCGAAAACCTGCTAATTTTAAAGACGATTTATTAGACTGCAAAAAATATTACGAAAAAAATAAAACTGATGTTATCCAAGAACAAGTAAATTTTGATGAATAAATTTTGATAGTTTTTTTAGTATAAAAATTCAGTATGTTTAAAAATAATCAAATCCGCAAGATTTTTTAAATATTTATAGTTTTAGACCAGCAAGCCCGACCCGCAGCGTAGCAAGTGGCACGCCCAAACTATATTTTGAAAAATTTTAATCAATTTATTTTTATTCACTCTTTAATTTATTTTCTTTATAATTTTGCAATAGAATTTATTTCTTCTTTTAATGAAAACCGTTCATCACCAAAATAACAACAGGCAATTAATGATGTGGATACAGGAAGGTGAGGGTATTCAACAAGATTTTAAAAAAACCATTTCTTCTCAAATCAAAATTGCTAAAACGATTGTTTCATTTGCCAATACACGCGGTGGGCGTTTAATTATTGGTGTTAATGACCAAGGAAAAATTACAGGTATTAAATCCGAGGAAGAAATTTACATGATTGAAGGTGCCGCAGAATTTTATTCTAAACCTGATATATCCGTTGAATTTCATTTATTTGAAATCCAAAATAAATCGGTTTTGGTGGTTGAAGTTCCAGAAAGTAATTGTAAACCTCATTATGCAAAAGATGAAGAAGGAAAATGGTGGGTTTATATTCGTGTCAATGACCAATCGGTTTTAGCTTCTAAAATTGTAGTAGATGTGCTAAAAAAAGAAACTAACCAAGAAGATATTTTAATTGAATATTCTTCAAAAGAAAAAGCATTGCTTCAATATTTAGAAAAAAATCAACGTATTACTCTAAATGAGTTTACAAAATTGGTCAATATTTCCAGAAGAAGAGCTAGTAGAATTATTGTCAATTTAATTTGTTCAGGAATTATTCGTTCTCATAATACAGAACAAGTAGAGTTTTATACTTTGGCATAAAAGAAATTTTTGAAAATTTCACATTCTTAGAATGCAAAAAAAACTTAGCTTTGCGTTTTATAGGAAATTTATTCAGTGCAAAGAATTTTCATTATTTTCATCATAGGAATTTTACAGTTTTCTAAAAATTACTCTCAAAATGCTTCTATTTTTGGTAAAATCAAAGATAAAAATAACCAAACGGTTACGGATGCGGTACTAGAAATTATTGAAACTGGGCAAAAAACTCTTTCTGATAGTTCAGGGAACTTTTCCATTAACATCAATGCAGGGCGTTATCGTTTACAAATCAAGCATTTGAATTATCAATCTATGGAATTGGATATTAAAGTACAAGCAGGAGAAAAAAAATATATACCAATAATTTTAACTTCCAAAGATATTGAGTTAGAAGGAACTGATATAACCGCAAAAAATGACCGAAAACAAAGAGCTGACCAAATCCAGTTTGAAAGATTTCCAACTAAAGATATTGCTTCTATGCCCACTTTTAAATCAGATATCGAAAGTAAAATTGTGATGATGCCTGGTGTTGCAACCAATAATGAATTTAGTTCTCAATACCGTGTAAGAGGAGGAAATTTTGATGAAAATGCTGTATATGTTAATGATATTGAAATTTATAGACCTCAATTAGTCCGTGCTGGTTTCCAAGAAGGTTTAGGTTTTACGAATAGTGCATTAGTGAATGATATTGCATTTAGTACTGGTGGTTTTGAGCCCAAATACGCCGATAAAATGTCTTCTGTTTTAGCCATTGAATATCGTAAACCTAAACGTTTTAAAGGAACTGCAGAAGCAGGTTTATTAACTCAAAATCTTCATTTAGAAGGTTCTTCCAAAAATCGTGAAGATTCTCTACAAGCTGGTAATTTTACTTATTTATTAGGTGGGCGTAGGTTTTCGATTACCAATTTACTTCGTACATTAGATACACAAGGCGAGTACAAGCCTTTATTTTGGGATGCTCAAGGGTTATTTACTTATTCTAAAATTGCCAAACATAAAGGAATTAAATATACTTCTTCAGGAGACACCCTTTTTGTACCAGAAAAACCCATAGAATTTCAGTTATTTTTACATACCGCTAAAAACTATTATTTCTTTGAACCTCAAACCCGTGAAACTAATCTAGGTACCATTAACATTCCTTTAAGACTTTTGGTGGGATTTGGTGGTGCTGAAATCACGAGTTACTTTACTCAATTTGGTGCATTTAAAATGACCTTCAAACCTTCCTACCGTTTAAATCTTACCCAAATTATTTCTGGTTTTCAAACTAATGAAAAAGAACAAATTGATGTAGAAGGTGCTTACCGCCTAGCTGATGTCTCCAATAATTTAGGCTCAGACCGTTTTAATGAAATTGTTTCTATTCGAGGAATTGGTTCTTTTATACATTTTGCCAGAAACCGATTATACGCCAATGTATTTTCGGTAGAACATAAAGGTTCATGGTGGACATCTAACGCAGCAAAGCATCAAATCAGTTGGGGTTTACGATGGAAATCTGAATTTATTAATGACCGTATTAAAGAATGGTCTGCAATTGATTCCGCTGATTATGTTAAAATCAAAGAAGTAATCCGAAGTGAAAACCAATTAGTTTCTCAAAGACTTGAAGGTTATTTACAAGGAAGTTTTAGACTTTCTCCTATGATGAGAACGGTTTTAGGAGCTAGAACCCATTATTGGACTTTAAACCAACAATTATTAATTAGCCCTCGTTTTCAATTAGTTATTGATCCTTCTTTAAAATATGATAACTTACAAAATCCTTGGCAATTTCGGTTGGCTTTAGGCTTATATCAGCAACCTCCCTTTTATCGTGAATTACGTAATTTACAAGGTTTTGTGAACCCGTCCGTTAGGGCACAAAAATCCTATCACTTTATCGCAGGTGGAGACTATTTATTTGAAGCCTTTGGAAGACCTTTTAAAGTTTTTGCAGAAGCTTATTATAAAATTTTGAAAGATTTAGTTCCTTATGAAATTGATAATGTGAGAGTTCGTTATTATGGTGAAAATTCCGCAAATGGTTTTGCCTATGGTTTAGATACCAAATTAAGCGGAGAATTTATTCGTGGAATTGATTCTTGGATAAACATTAGTTACTTAAAAACTATGGAAGATTTAATTAATGATAATCAAGGTTTTATAAGAAGACCTACCGACCAACGCTTTACCGTAAGTTTTTATTTTCAAGATGAATTTCCTTTAAATCCTACATTCAAAGTACACGTAAATTATATTTATGGTAGTGGCATTCCTTTTGGACCTCCCGCCAACATAGAAAATAAATCCGTTTTCAAAATGCCTTCCTATCACCGTGTAGATTTAGGCTTCAGTAAATTATTGGTATTAAGAGACCCTCAAAAAAAATTCGGCTTAAAATCTTTATGGGGTTCCTTAGAAATTTTCAATCTATTTGGTAGACCCAATACCGTTTCCTATTTATGGATACAAGATTTTGCAGGCATTCAATATGCAATTCCTAATTACTTATCAGCAAGAATGTTAAATGTAAGAGTGATTGCAAAATTTTAACTAAAAATCGTATTATGAAAAAGGTTTTTTATGATACAAAAAAATCTATATATTTCTTTGCTACTTTTTCTAAATGGATTTCATTCAATATTTTTTCTTGGGCTTTTTTACCCATTTCTTTGGCTTTAAAAGGATTTTTTATAAAAAATTCCATGTAGTTTTTCAGTTCTTCTTGGTTTTGATAAATAAAACCTGTTTCATTGGGAACCACTAAATCCTTTTCTGTGCCATCTGCATAAGTACAAATAACAGGTTTTGCAAATGTCATTGCATCATTAATAGCTAAACCTCCTGCACCTGTTAAAACAAAAACATCACTGATTTTGAATTTTTCAGCTAATAAATTGTAATCATATATTCCACCTGTAAAAATAATTTTTTCTTGAAGGGATAATTTTTGTGCATACAATTTTAGATTTTCCCATTCTGGACCTGTACCAACAATTAGAAGCTCAAGGTCTTTATATTTAGAACAAAGTTCAGAAAATGTTTTTATTAGTATATCAACTTTTTTCCATCTTACAAGCCTACCAACAAAAATAAATCTAAACTTTTCTTTGGGTTCATTAGGTTGATTGAAAGCCCGTTCATAAGCATCTAATAATTTATGTGTATCACCAGAATTATAGGTAACGATTACATTTTGAGGGTTTACACCATAAGTTTTTAAAATTTCGGGTGCATCTGAAATATAACAAAAATGGAATTGGGCGGCATTAAAAAGATATTTGTTTAATTCTTTGAGAATATGAAATTTAATTTTTTTTTTCCAACCGATGGCTTTTTCTACATTCAACTCTTCATCAAAAATCCCCTTTTCCGTATAATATTTCATTGCTTCATGGTATTTAGGAATTTGGTATGGAATATGTTTTAAACCCCAACGGATTCCCTTTTTTTTCATATAGGTTCTTAAAGAAAAATTAAATGCAATTTGAATTACGTAAGGCCAGCAAGTAACCAAATAATTGGGTTCAAAATTTTTAATGACTTCTTCTAAACCTATTAAAAATTCCTTTTGAGAAAGCCAATGTTTTTTTTGAGTTACTCTTTTAATTTGAAATTTTGCATCTGCATACTCCTGATAAACATTTTTACCTTGTGTAATTTGAGAATTTTCAGGAATAACTACCAAAATTTCAATACCGTTTTTGTTTATTTGGTTTAAAAGAGCAATCAAATAAGGAGGTAAAGCATAAAAAGTAAATAATACCTTAACTTTGCTCATGTGTTTTTTGTTCCTTCCAAAAGAAATATCCTCCTATTATCAATAACAAAATCATGATTCCTGAACCAATATAAGATAACATTTCACCGAACTTTACATCTTCTGGTTCAAATTTAAACTCAATGGTATGTTCTCCTTTTGGAACATTTAATCCTCTTAAAACAAAATTGGTTTGTAATATAGGTACTTCTCTTCCGTCTATAAATGCTTTCCAACCACGATTATAATAAATCTCTGAAAATACTGCAAAACGGTCTTCATTTGATTGAGATTTATATTTTAAATAGTTATTATCAAATATTTGAATTTCAATAATTTCCGAACTATCAATGGCGGAGTTGGAATAGTTTTGGAGTAAAGATTTATCTTTATTTTCAATTACTGCTTTATTACGAGTATCTAAACTGTTTAAAGTATCCAATGCTTCATCTGGCGAATTTACCACTAATACATCATTCACAAACCAAGCGGGTCCATTGTTCATAACATTTAAGTAAATTACTTCACCGTCCTGAGTTTTTTGGATAGCTACGTATTGAGGGGAATTTAATGGTTTAGAGGTTATTAAATACTTGGTATTTAGCATATTAATAACAAATGGGTTTAAAGTTCCTGCTAAATGCTTTTCAATCATTTGTTGGTAACGTTTGATTTTAGCGGCGTTATAACCTCCAATAGAACGTAAATGGTAAACAGTTCTACCGTCATTAAATGGATTTCTATCTAATGGAAATACTCTAAAATACGATTTATCGTTTTGAGATAAAAACTCATCAGCTTCACGAGCCTGAAAATTCATTTGGTAATCTTTTTTAGGAGTGTAAGAATCGTTGTTCAGATATCTACGGCTCAAAGTATATAAATCTATGAACGTCAATATTGCAAAAGATAGCATAACCACTTTTACGTTTTGAATTGAACCTTTTACGTATGCCCATAAGATTCCACCCATAACCAATAAGAAAAATAAGCTTCTTTGAGCATCAGCTTTCATCATAGATTCTCGGTCTTCTCGCAAAGCATTCATGATATTGTCCACCAAAGATTTATTTCCTTGGGTCATATTCATTAATTGATTTTGGAAGTCTATATCTTGAGCACTTGAAAAATCTCCATACAAAATGCTAGGCATTAACCATAAAATTGCAATTACTCCAATAGGAATTCCAAAAGCAAAATAGAGTTTTTTTAATTTTTCTTCTTTTGAAATTTGTTGATTATCTTTCAAAAACTCAAAAAGACCTAAAATAGCTAAAATTGGAATGGCTAATTGAGCAATCACTAACATAGAGGATGGAACCCGGAATTTGTTGTAAAGAGGCAGATAATCAAAGAATAAATCTTTAAAACGGTAGGCGTCATTAGGATCCCCTGCAATAGCAAAAACCAATAAAGACCCTCCCAAACCTACAGTTGTTCCATAAACATCAGAAGAAATTTGTAAATTTTTGGGTTTAAAATAAGCAATAACAGGTAAAGCCAAAATAACAAAAGCTTCTGTAACAGAAAAACTATTTTTTCCTAATGCAAGCAACAGAGAGAGTAGGGTCGCATAAAGTAAAGGAAATTTCAAACCACTGGGTACAACATAAAGAGCTAAAATGGCTAAGGCTAAAATAATAATTCCACTATAATAGGGACCAGAGGTAAAGGATTGGTCACCCCAGTAAGTAGGCCAACGTTTCAAAATTTCTAATGCATTCGGAGTAACTTGACTTAATACCTTAAAGGAAGCAGAATTTTTTCCTAATTCTGAACCCGATGCACCACCAACGGCATTGGGAATCAAGAAAGTGGTTAATTCTACTCTACCTTGAGACCATGCGTAAGCATAATCTTTATCTAATCCACCAGTTTTGAGTTCTTCTTTGGTACTAGCTAATTCTGATGCTCCGCGAATAGAAAGTTTTTGATATTGATATAATGGATATAAATTATTCGCATTAATTACTAAAGATAAAATAGCCATGGTTCCTGCTAAGCCCGTAGAAATCAAGAAGTTTTTATAATCTTTCTGAATAATTGCTTGAATACCAAAATAAGTTAACAAAGGTAAAATAACAAATAGCAAGTAATAAGTCATTTGGACGTGAGCCGCATACACTTCAAGTCCTAAGGTGATAAATAAAAAAATTGAACCTAAAATCCATTTTTTTTGATAAAGCCAAATTAAACCTGCGATTACACCTGGGGCGTACATAAGAGCATAAATTTTTTGGTAGTGCCCAGCTTCCATGATGAGAATGTGATAAGTAGTTAATCCATAAGCAATTGCACCTCCCATACTTACCCATGTGTCAATATTTAAAGACCTACCCAAAAAGAAAAATAAAGTCATTCCAAGAAAAAGTATACCGATGGGGTGGGGAAGACCTAAATCCAATCCAATTTTTAAATATTGTATTAAATTTCCTGAATAATTTGCTGATATGGTGTAGCTTGGCATACCACTAAACATAGTAGTACTCCAATATGGCTCTTGTCCATTGTGATTTTTCCTAAAATCTTCTATATTTTTGGACATACCTTGTACCAATATAGTGTCTGACTGTTGTAATACTTTTTTATTTAGTAAAGGACTAAAATAAAAAATGGAAATCACGAAAAATATTGCAATTGCAATAAGGCCTTGTTTAGTTTCTGTTTTTTTAAAAAAATCTATAATTGACATGTTACCAAGTTTCTAATTGATTCACTCCATTTTTTTGGAACTGATATATTTTTATGGATTGATTACTGTTGGATTGACCAAAATAATAATTTTGATTATACCCTTGAAATGCTTTAATACTCTGAAAACTTTCTTTCCATGAATTTCCATTGTATTTTTCAATCAATGCAAATGATAAAATCTCCCAAACATCTATTCCTTGATAAAAATTTGTGTTAGGAACAATCTTATAACGGTTCATAACTTCGTTTTGGATACTTGCTTTTTCATTCAACTTATTATTTGGGTCATAAAATTGAGTAAAAATAGTTGAAAAGTAAAACCATTTTTTCCCATCAATACGATTAAAATTTTTTATATCATTGATAGTCAATAAAGTAAATTGAGTGGTATCAGAACGAGTCAAACGGTTCATCAAAAGTTCAAAATGTTCTTGTTTTTGAATATTCATAAAAACAGCATCTACCAGATTTAAAGTATCCAAACAAACTTTAACAATTTGGTTTAAAGAGTTTTGCCAGTTTCCATGTTCAAAATATTGAATTTTTAAATTGATTTTTGATTTTTCTAATTCTTGTTTGAAAATTTCAGAAGATTTTTTTCCATCGGGTGTATCATCAAAAATTCCTACAACATTTTGATAGTCTGATTTATTGGCAATCCATTTAGCTAAAACAGCTGTTTGATTGGATAAAGTAGCATTTTGCAAAAAAGTAAATTTTTTATTAGCAGTTAGATTTTCATGATTTGCGAAAGGAATAATTTGTAAAATTCCATTCAATTCACAATAATGAGATAAAATTTGGGTATTAGATGCCACAAATTCTCCAATTAATATATTGGGTTTAAATTCTGCTAAATCTTTTTTGATTAATAGTTTGACATAGTTACTATCTCTTTGAGAGTCAAAAGTTTTTACGATAACCTTTTGTATATTGGGTAACCTTTTGTTTTGTAAACCATATTCTAAACCATAAAAAAATTCTAAAGCATATTTGTTTATCAATTTGATAGCTTGTGAACTATCGGAGTATTCTTTTATATTAAAAGGTAGAACAATAGCTACTTTCAAAGTATCATTCCATTTTTCTTTATTTTCATTGGAATTATCATTTTGTAAATCTTTAATTTTTTTTAAATTCAAAGACAAGGTGTACTTTTTTTCATAGTCATTCAAAAATTCATTGAGTTTATCTTTTTGATTTTCTAAATGGTATTGATAGGCTAAAGCTTCGGCAACATAAGTTTTATAGGAAGAACGAACTTTTTCGTAATAATTTTCTAAGAAAAAAATTCTAGACCTAAATAAAAAACTTAAGATGGAATTTTTTATATCATCTTTTAAAGATTGGTTAGAAGTTTTTTCTTCCAAATCCATCAGTAAATAAAGCCCGCCTTCTCTGCTTGTAATACTATTTTGAGCCAACATGCACAAACCTTTATGATAAATGGCTTCTTGTTTATATTTAGATTCTGGTTGTTTATCAATATTTTTTTGAAAATGTTTAATGGCTTGTTCGTAATCTTTTTTATGAAAATAGCACAAACCCGCATAAAAGTAAGCGGGGTCATGGTGAGGTGTTTCGTAGAGTGAAAAAACTTTTTTAAATTCTGTTAACGCAAAATCATAATTTCTGGATTCAAATTCAGAAAAACCATTTTTGAAAAATGCTTCTGCTCTTTTTTCAGGGGATTGAGGTTGAGCATAAACATTTAGTAAACTTAGAAACAAGAATATATAAGTATTAAGAAATTTCATTGAATTTTCGGCGCAAAAATACATTTTTTTTGTTAGCATAAACATATAAAATTTAATTTATGCAAAATCCAGTCCCAAATTGGTTTCTATAGAATTGATTAATTATCAAAATAGCCCAATTATAAACTTCCAAATCAACCTCTAAAAATGGATAATTACTGTTTTTGATTGATGGTAGAATAAGTGTTCATACGGGAAGGATCAGTAGTTTCTACAGCTCTTAAAAATCGTTGTTTGAGTTCAGGGAATGCGTTTTTTAAAATATTGACTAGCTCTTGGCTTTTGGTTTCAAAAAATACTTGAGTTAAAAAAATGTTAGGATTTTGTAAATGAACTTTTTGGATGTCTTCAATAGCTTCCACAATTTTTTCTCTACCAGCATTTACATCGGATTCCATTTTATCAAGACCCTCTCTGTGATATTTATAGATTGCTGTTCTAAAATTTTTATAGGAATTATTTAATAAATTTTCCACTAACCAGTATCTATTTCTACGCCCATCACCATCAAAAGCTCTCCAACCGCTTTCGCCAGAAGAAGCTGCTAAATTTATCATATTCAAAGCACGGTTGAATTGAACAGTACCTCCAAGAGGTGAAAAACTATCATAATCCATTCCCAAAATGACAAAAGCGTAAAAGTTAAGTAATGTAACTAAATTGTTTTCGTAATTGGTTTCTGAAAAAACTAAATTTTGAGTAGGTAAATAATTGAAATTAAAGGTTTTATCTTGGTAATTAAAGGTAACAGTTTCAAAAGTGGAATTATAAACAGGTCTAGTTGCTTGAATGGTCGCATTGGCTTCAAATCTATCCGGAGATGGTAAACGTGTTATTACCAAATTGATAATACATTTAATTCTTTCGTTGGGTTCAAAATTATGGTTAGTCCATTTTCTGTTGTTCATATATTGCGTAATATCCTGTTGTAGTTGATTTAAAATATTACGGTCAATCCCCGTTATCCCTGGCGCCTGAATATTTACTCTACAGAAAAGCTCTTGATTATAAGCATTTTGAACAATAAACCAAAAACAAAATATACCAACAATTACTTTCATAACCACAAATTTACTAACTTAACAAAGAAATAAAAAAATATTTTTATGATTATGAATTAGGTTTTTGTTATTCGTAAATGAATAAAAAACAGATTTTTAAAATTTTTTGTCGTTTAATAAACATTTCAGTTTTAATACTCCTGCTACGCTTAAAGAATCGGTTATTCGTCCCTCCATCACTTTTTGATATAATAAATCAAAAGGGATTTTTTGAACTTCTAATTGTTCTGTTTCATCGGGTTGTGATTGAGTAAATGACAAATCTCGTGCAACGAATACATATCCCACTTCATCAGAAACAGAATTAGACAAGTGCATTTTTAATATTAAATCCCATTGATTGGCAATAATACCGCATTCTTCTAATAATTCACGTTTGGCAGATTCTAATATAGGCAAATCTTTTTTTCCTCCTCCTTCGGGGATTTCCCAAGAGTATTCATTCAGAGGAAAACGGTATTGACCTACAATCCAAGTATTAAAATTTTCATCTAAGGGGATTATTCCGATGGCTATATTTTTAAAACTTACAACACCATAAATGCCTTTACCTCCATTAGGATTTATTACTTGATGTTCTGTTAGTTCTATCCATGGATTTTGATAGATAGGAGTAGAAAATAATATTTTCCATGGATTTTTCATATTGAGAAGTGGTCAGAGAGGGAATCGAACCCCCGACACAAGGATTTTCAGTCCTTTGCTCTACCGACTGAGCTATCTGACCTTACCAAAATTGAGAATGCAAAATTAGACGAAAAAATTTTATGCTGCAAATTATTTATTAATTTTTTTTGTAACTATCTAATTAACAAAAGGAAAAAAAATAAATATACCCATAAGAAGTCTAAAAAGTGCCAAAATTTAGCACATAATTCTAATGCTTGATAGTTGTTTTGATGGAAGTAATATTTTAAGGATTTAACAGTAACCCAAATTAAAAATACTATGGCGCCAATCATGTGAACTAAGTGCATTCCTGTTAAAATGTAAACAAATGATTCTGAGGGGTTTCCAACTAAATGAACTTTGATTCCAACGAGTTTTTGCCAACCAATAAATTGAGTAAAAGCAAATCCAATTCCCAATATTAAAGTGATAATAAGATAAGTACTAATTTTAGTGATTTCATTTTTTTTTGCGGAATTTAATGCTAAATGGTGAGTAATTGAACTCATTAAAATCATAATTGTACTCATCCAAAACACGTTAGGCAATTCAAAAAATCTCCAATTTCCTTCTGCTTTTCTTACAATATAAGCACTTGTAAGTCCTGCAAAAATCATTATAACGGAAATAATGTATAAATACATCAACATTTTTACTGCTTTAAAGCGTTTATTATCTTCTGATAGTATCATATTTTATCAATATAAAAAGTTATTAAAATAGTGGGTAAATAAAAAAATGAACCAAACATTAACTGCAAAGCCGCTTGTCTAGTTCTTTTTATCAATAAAATAACGGATTGATATATAAAAATAGTTCCTGTAATAAGAGCAATCATAAAATATAAAATTCCTACAATCCCATAAGTATAAGGAAGTAAACTGACGGGCACGAGCACAGAAGTATAAATTAAAATTTGTAATGCTGAGGATAAATCTCTACCCCCTTTTGAAGGTAATAGATGTAATCCAGCTTTTTTATAATCTTCAAATGCTACCCATGCAATAGCCCAAAAATGTGGAAACTGCCAAAAAAATTGAATAGCAAAAATTAACCATCCTGTAATATCTAATTGATTGGTTGCAGCAATGTATCCTATCAATGGAGGAAATGCTCCAGGAAATGCCCCTACAAATACAGCAAAACTAGTTTTTTGTTTCATGGGTGTATATATGTATGCGTACATAATTAAGGAAATCAGGGATACTAATGCGCTTTTTAAATTTAAAAAATACGCTAATATAAAGAAACCTGAAATACCTGTATATAAAGCAAAGTGTTGAGCTTGTTTTAAACTTAATTTTCCGAGAGGTAATGGTCGATTTTGAGTTCGTGTCATCAAACTATCTAATTCTACTTCATGAATTTGGTTTAGTGTATTAGAAGCTACGGTGATTAATAAGCCCCCTAAACTCAAAATCATAGCATTCATAAAATGAAAATGTTTACTACCAATACAAAATCCCAAAAATGCAGATAAAATCACAAATGAGGATAACCTTAATTTTCCGAGTTCAATGTAGGATTTAATAAATTCTTGCACGTGATTTTTATGAATTACTTTGCTCATAAAGTTGCAAATATATACATCATTTTAGCTTATTGCAAATACTTTTTTTGTAACTTTGGCATTCTAATTGCGTATAAGTAAATATTGAACATTACAATTTATGAAAAAATGGAGTTTCTTTTTAGTTTTTTGTGCTATATTTTTTAGCAATTTATTTGCTCAAAAACAAGTTCAAGTTGCTCCCGATGGTTTACCCATGATTTGGATTGAAGGTATTGAGATTGTCGCTAAAGCTCCCTCAAAAAAGGAAATCAGGGAATCCATGAAAAAGCAACAAGAATATCACCGCTTGGTTTATAATGTAAGAAAAGTATATCCTTACGCTTTGATTGCTAGTGATATTTACAAAAAAATTCAAACTGAAATCCAATGTTTAGATTCTAAAGCAGATAAAAGTGCTTATTTTAAAAAACGTGAAAAAGAGTTGTTTGCCAGATGGGAAGAAGAATTAAAAAACCTTTCTGTTCATCAAGGAAGAATATTAGTTCTTTTAATTGATAGGCAACTTAATCAAACTACTTTTGATATTATCAAAGACTTAAAAAGTTGGCGTTCTGCTATTTTTTGGAACATGGTGGCTAAATTTTTTGGTTCTAACTTAAAAGAAGATTACGAACCCAATGGTAAGCATAAAGATATTGAATTTATTATTAAAAGAGATTTTGAAAATTCATAAATAAGGCTACTTTTTAGTAGCCCTTATTTTTTAGTCTTTTTTTCCTTGAGGAGTAATTTGCTTTACGTCCTTTGTAGGGTTTGTGGTGGTATTGCCGTTGGTACTGTTAACTTTTACATTGTTGTTATTAACCTTAATTTGATTAACATCTTTTTGACCTTCAACAGCTTTTACTTTTACATTACCATTATTCTGCTGAATTTTTGTTCCATTAATAGTGGTTTGTTTTACACCATTTTGCTGACCATAAACTACATGCGTAGCTAAAAATATTCCAAAAATTAAAACAATTTTTTTCATAAACTAAATATTAAAATATTCAACAAATATAACAAGTATGTTTGCAATTCTCCAAATTTTTTTTCAAATTACAATGATTTTTTTCTAAGTTAAAGAGTTATTTATTAGAGATTTTGAGTTCAAAAAAACATTTTATAAATCATTTTGGAATTACGTATTAAAAAATTAATTTTGCATTTTATTGATTATTTATGAATGTATTCAAAAACCCTGATTTCTATAGACCTAAGACTTACATGATGCTGTTAGCAGTGTTATGTACTTTTTTTTCTGTTTTATTTTCTTTTGTTGAAATTGATTCTGTGGGTTATTCATTAACAGGATTAGTGAATATTGAATCCAAAATAGTTTCTGAATTAACCAAAAACGAAATTTGGAGAATCCAAATTGCTTTTACTATGGCAGTAGTTACTGGTATGACAACTATTTATGGAGTAACCATTCCCAATGAAAGAACAAAACAAATGAAGTTTTGTTTATTCGGTACATTCCCTGCAATGTTTCAGTTTTTATTGATGTACCAATTTGTTGAATCCATTAAAGGAAATTTAGTTTACTTAGGCATCATTTTCCCAATTCTTGTAGTAGTATTTTTGTTTATTGCTAGAATATTTTTGAGATTAGATGAAGCTAAAATTAGAAAAATGAATCGTTTATGGTAGTAATAAATTAATTATATGGGACATTTGGAGCCTGAACTACATTTTTTCACCTATGAAAAAATAAAATAAATAAAAGATTTTCGAGCTTCGCTGTGTTCTCCTTAATAATATACTTTTTCTATTAAGTAATCTGAGTTAAAAAGTCAGAATTAAGATATTTCAAAAACTTCGATTTAGAATTTTGATAGATTAAATTTTTGTATTAGTTTTGAAGGTTTGTAAGCTTGGATAAAATAATATATGACCGTAGAAATCAAAGAAGTGGTAACGGATAAAGAAATCAAAGAATTTGTATATTTTCCTTACCAACTTTATAAGGGTAATAAATACTGGATACCGCCCATGATTAATGATGAAATTGCTTCGTTAAAGCCATCAAAAAATCCAGCTTTTGATTATTGCAATTCAAAATTTTGGATAGCTATTAAAGACGGTAAAATTGTTGGGAGAATTGGCGCAATGATTAACTATAAATTTAATGAAAAAGTCCAAGAGCAATTTGGGAGATTTTCAAGAATTGAATTTATTGATAATGAATATGTTGTAAAAAAATTATTAGATACCGCTGAAAATTGGATTGCAAAACAAGGTATGAACAAAGTTCATGGACCTTTAGGTTTCTCTAATTTAGACCATCAAGGAATATTAATTGAAGGGTTTGATTACTTACCATCTATTGCCTCTGAGTATCATTTTCCTTATTACCAAAAACGTATAGAAAATTGTGGTTATGAAAAAGAAATTGATTGGTTAGAATTTCGCTTGACAATCAAAGAAATACCCGAAAAAGCATTACGTTTAAACGAAGTAATTAAGGAGCGTTATAAGCTTAAAGTCATTCATTTTACTAAAAACTCTGAAATGATAAAATATGGACATAAAGTTTTTGAATTAATCAATAAATCTTTTGATGAAATTTTTGGAATGGTAGAATTAAGTCCTAAAATGCGTGATTTTTATATTCATAAATACTTAAAAGTTTTGAATCCTAAATTTGTCAAAATGGTAGAAAACGAAAATCAAGAAGTTTTAGGTTTTATTATTGGAATGCCTTCTTTATCAGAAGCTTTTCAAAAAGCTAAAGGACGATTACTACCCTTCGGTTGGTGGTATATTTTGAATGCTATGAAAAAAAATACTGTTGCTGACCTGCTGTTAACCGGTGTCCATCCAGAATATCAAAGACAAGGAATCCCTGCAGTATTAATTACAGAACTTCAAAAAGTACTTTTAGAAAATGGAATAAAATATGTTGAAACTACTGCAATGGTAGAAACGAATCAAAAGGCTATCCAAACTTGGAAAAATTATGAACATATTCAGCATAAAAGAAAGCGTTGTTTTATCAAACATTTATAAAAATCTTTATTTTTGCGTTCATGTTTAACAACTTATTTATACTAGCAACTATTCAACTTATTTTATCATTATCTTTTGCTATTGTTGTAGCATTTTTAGCCTATAAAGTCATTAGAATGGTCATTGAAAAATATTATTCACTTTCCATGGATAATATGTCTTTTGCTTATTTTATTTCAGGTGTTTTATTAGGTGTTGGGTATATTATTTCCGGTGCAATTCAACCTGTTTTAAATATTGTAAGATTAGAAATCCAAAAAAGTCAAGGTACTTATAATTGGATATTTTCAAGTATTCAATACGTATTAGGATTCGCTTTTGTAGCATTTATTATTGCTTTAATCAACACCATTTTAGGAGTTTATCTTTTTACCAAACTTACTTACAATATCAACGAATTTGAAGAAATCAGTAAAAATAACCAAGCTGTAGGTCTTATAACTGGTGTAATCATTATAGTAATTGCTTTTTTTGTTCGCGATTCTACGGTTTTATTGTTAGAATCTATGATTCCCTATCCTAAACATTTTCAGTAATAACCTCCCATGCAGTCAATTATTTTAAATAAAGGAAGAGAAAAAACTGTACTTCATCGTCATCCATGGATTTTTTCAGGTGCTTTAAAAAAAATTCCTAATGAAATATTTTCTGGAGAAATTGTTCAAGTCTTGAGTTCAGAAAATCAATTGCTTGGTTATGGTTTTTTTTCAAAAGAAAGCCAAATATCTATAAGAATTTTCGAGTTTACTCATTCTCCAAAAGTAATTGATGAGCAGTATTGGATAGAAAAATGGCAAAAAATATGGAAGTTCAAAGTAAGTTTACTAGAAAATAATACCAATGGTTTTCGTTTTATTCATGCAGAAGGAGATGAAGTACCCGGCTTAATTGTGGATATTTATAACAATACGGCGGTTATTCAAGCACTTACTGCTGGAACCTATCACTTGCTACCATTGCTTCAAAAATTCTTAAACTCTCAAAATATATTTTACCATTTTGATAAATCTGATTCCAAAATCTTACAAAAAGAAGGAATCACTCCTCGTAAACAATGGCTCCATAAAAACCCTAATGAAATTTGGTTTCAAGAAAATGGAATTCAATTTCTTTGTGATGTAGAAGAAGGACAAAAAACAGGCTTTTTTTTAGACCAAAAAAATAATCGTGCGTTATTAGGAAAAGTATCTCAAAATCATATTATTGCAAATGTATTTGCTTACTCGGGTGGGTTTTCGTTATATGCCTTGCAGAATCAAGCAAAAAAGGTCTATTCTATAGATTCTTCTGATAGAGCCATTTCTATTCTTGAAAAAAATATTCAAAAAAATTTTGGTAATATTTCTAATCATCAAAGTATCACTCAAGAAGCATTCACATGGTTAAAACAAATGCCAGAAAACGAAATGGATATTATTATTCTTGATCCACCAGCTTTTGCGAAACATCAATCTGCAGTAGCTCAAGCTTATAGAGGTTACAAAGAAATCAATTTACAAGCATTCAAAAAAATAAAATCCGGTGGATATATTTTTACTTACTCTTGTTCACAAGTTGTGGGTTTAGAATTATTTAGAAAAATTTTATTTGATGCTGCTAGTGATGCTAATCGTCATGTAAGAATTATCAAAACATTAGGGCAATCCGAAGACCATGCTTCCAGTTTATTTCATTTGGAAGGAGAATACTTAAAAGGTTTTTGGTTACAGGTAGAGTAATTTAATCCTTTGGTTAAAAACATAGGTTCATTGTTTTTAAAATGATTAGTTTTGTATTAAAAATTTCTTTGATGTTGATAATAAACCTAAATAAAAAATTGCTTTCATATTTTTATTTATTTGTTTTTCAATGGATTGCTTTTTTTTCAATATATAGCCAAAACCACTTGCCCATTTTAGAACATCATAATCTCTATGAAAATCCTCAAAATTTAACTTTTGTTTGGGTAAATCAAAATCTTTTAAATGGGTCATGGCTTTTAGAGCATTCCTTTAATGGTTTAGATTGGAATTTTATAAACACTTATTCTAATAATCAAAATTTGTATTTTCAACGCTTACCTAAAAACCTTTATGGTTTTATTCGTTTAAGATGGGTTAATCCCTATGATACTACGACCATAACAGTACATAACCTCAATTATACTCAAAAAAAAGGTTTATTTGCTTGTTATGATTTAGAAAATTGCAAAATTTTAATAGGTTATCAAATTCCATATCAAACCGATTTGCTTTTACGTTTTTATAATAGTATAGGAGAAGAAATTAATACCGCTTTTCTTTATCACCAATCTCATGAACTCAATTTTTGGAATTTTGAGCCTTCCTGTTTTAAAAAAGACATTTATTTAGTGAGATTGGTTGACGCTTTAACCAAAGAAATTCTTTTAGATTTTAGATTACCCATTTTGTATGATTCGCTTGAAAAGAAATCAAATTAAAGATGATTTATGGAATCAATGTGTAGAAAAATCGGAGAATCCAAGAATTTACGCATTAACTTGGTATTTAGATAGCGTTTGCGAATACTGGTATGGAATAACCAATGAAAATTATGATTTTGTATTTCCTGTACCTATTTCTAAAAAATGGGGATTTATTCCTTGGGTAGCCCAACCTCCTTTTTGTCAGCAATTGGGTTGTTTTTCTACGCAAAATATTGATTTAAAAATTCTTATTAACAAAATTGGTTATTATCCTAAAATTCATTTAAACTTACATGCTTTTTCTAACTATCCTGCATCAGAAATCAAAAAAAATAGTTTATTGAATTTACAGTATTCTTATGAAACTCTCTATCAAAATTATTCTGATTTACGAAAAAGGGAACTAAAAAAAATTCAGAAACTTTCTTATTCATTAAAAATCAATCAGAATATAGAAGATGCTTTAGCTTTTTGGTTTGAACAATGGGAAAAAAAAGATTTTTTTCAAAACTCTTGGAAAATTATAATTAAAAAATTGGTTTATAATTCTTTGCAAAGAAACAAGTTATATCTTTTGACAGTTTACCATCAAAATCAAATTGTTGGTGTAAGTTTATTTTTATTAGATTTTCATCGAGTAATTTATTTAGGTGGTTCAATTAAAGAAAAAGGTGTCAATACATTAATGTTTGATTTTATGATTCAAAATTTTGTAGAAAAAGTTCAATATCTGGATTTTGAAGGTTCTAATATTCAAACGATACAAAAATTTTATGAAAGCTGGGGAAAAATTGAATTTGAAAATTATTCTGTAATAAAAAAAATCCTTTTATAAATTGCGTCTATTTTATGAAATACCTGACCAAAACTATTTGGTTTTTATCTTTAATTAGTTTATTTACGGATACGGCTTCTGAAATGTTGTATCCTGTTATGCCCATTTATTTAAAGGAAATTGGATTTTCCGTGTTGATTATCGGCATTTTAGAAGGATTTGCTGAAGCATTAACGGGTTTAAGTAAAAGTTATTTTGGAAAGATTTCAGACCAATCACAAAAGAGAGTTCCATTTGTTCAATTCGGATATGCACTAAGCGCAGTTTCTAAACCTTTAATGATTTTATTTACTTATCCCTTTTGGATTTTTGGTGTAAGAAGTTTAGATAGGCTGGGAAAAGGCATAAGAACTGGTGCAAGAGATGCTTTATTATCAGAAGAAAGTACATCACAAAATAAAGCAAAAGTATTTGGTTTTCATCGTTCTATGGATACCTTGGGTGCTGTTGTGGGTCCCTTGATGGCTTTAATATACCTCTATTACTTCCCGAAAGATTATACTACGCTTTTTTTGATTGCTTTTATACCCGGATTATTCGCCATCATTATCACTTCTTTTCTTAAAGACAAATCAAAAAATACAACAAAAATTCCTTGGAATACCACATTTTTTCCTTTTTTAAATTATTGGAAAGAAAGTTCTATAAATTACAAAAAACTGGCTTTTGGACTATGGGTTTTTGCTTTAGTAAATAGTTCTGATGTTTTTTTAATTCTAAAAGCCAAAAATTCAGGATTAAATGATACTTGGGTTTTAGGAATATATATTTTCTATAATCTTATTTATGCCCTTTTTGCATTTCCAATGGGTATTCTTGCGGATAAAATAGGCATTAAGAAAGTTTTTATTATTGGACTTTTTATTTTTGGATTAGTTTATTTTGGTATGGCACTTCCTCAAAACTTATATGGATTTATAGGTTTATTTTTTCTTTATGGAATTTATGCAGCTTCTACTGAGGGCATAGCAAAAGCATGGATTTCTAATATCGTTGAAAAAGAGCATATCGCAACGGCGATTGGAACTTATGCTGGTTTTCAGAGTATTTGTGCATTATTTGCTAGTAGTTTTGCTGGATTTTTATGGAATTTTTTAGGTTCTGAGTTTACATTTATTACTTCTGCCGTAGTTTCTTGGTTTTTAATGGTTTACTTTGCTAAACTTAAAGAAAAATAAATCATTAGACAGGAGGTCATTTAGTTACAAAGAACATTCTAGTTTTTTTCTTTCTTAAAGGGTTTCATAGATACTGTTTTACGTATGAAATTACTTGTGTTTTCTTGAAATTCTACTTTAAAAACGGGGTTTACTGCATAAATATAAATAAACAATATTAAGTTGCATAAAATCAAAAGATAAAAATTTACTTGAATATAACTACTCAACCATTGAGCTTGGTTATCATTTATAATTACATCTGCAAAGTAAGAATAACTAGAAATGATACCATGTAATATTGCAACGGAAATGATGGAATTAGAAGCATATCGGATAAATAAATAGATAGGAGAAAGTAAAAGAAAAAAAATAGTATTAATTAAAACAGCCCAAAAAGGATTAATCACAGCTGCGAACCAAACAAAAGGCGAGTACCATAATGCCCATATAGCACCTTGTAATAATGCTTGTTTTAAAAAACTTTGATGATGAAGTTGATAAAATAAAAAACCTCTCCAAGCAATTTCCTCAGAAAAACCAACCACAAAATTAAAGCTTAATCCCCAAATTATGGCAACCAACAAATTTAACCAAAAAATAGGAATTCCTGATTTATAAGCATCAATATAAATATTGTCATAAATTAATGGTGAAAGAAAAATTTTGAATTGTTCTAAAAATAGGGGTTTATTAGGATTGATTTCTATTCCCGGAAATAAGGAAAGTAAAACTATGGTTAATAAAACATAAACCATAGGTCCTAAAATTACGACCACGTTCCATAGATTCCATATTTTAATTTTACCGATAGAATTGCTTATGGGGGTATTGAGTATAAATTTATGTAGCATGATTACAGTAATTAAAGGCATAAAAGAGTTCAACAAAATAATAATAGCGGCTGTATAATGGTTCCATTTACCACCTATCAAATGATAAATAAAAGCTAAAGAAAAACTCAATAAAAAGAGAGTTATCGTAAAAATTCCAACAGTTTTTAAAGGATTTTGAGTATTCATTTTAATGAGCTTCTAACCAATTTTTTCCAATTCCTAAATTGACTTCCAGAGGTACAGACATAGAATAAGCATTTTCCATTGCTAATTGAATGGGTTTTTGTACTATTTCTATTTCTTCCAAAGGAACTTCAAATAACAATTCATCATGAACTTGTAGAATCATACGGGTTTTCCATTGATTTTTTTGAATTAATTCATAAATTTTAATCATTGCTAATTTGATAATATCGGCTGCAGTACCTTGAATAGGTGTGTTAATAGCTGTTCTTTCAGCAAAACTTCTTACCGTAAAATTTGCGGAATGTATATCTTTTAAGTATCTTCTTCTACCCATTAAAGTTTCAACAAAACCTTTATCTCTTGCATTTTTAATGGAATTTTCCATATATTCTTTTACTTTGGGATACTTTTCAAAATAAGTATCAATAAGTTTTTTGGCTTCAGAACGGCTAATATTAAGCCTTTGAGATAAACCATAAGCAGAAATTCCATAAATAATCCCAAAATTTGCGGTTTTTGCTTTTCTACGCATATCAGAATTTACTTCCTCTAATGGAATATTAAAAATTCTTGCTGCTGTGGCTACGTGAATATCTTCATTTTTTGCGAATGCTTCTATCATATTTTCATCTCTACTCAAAGCCGCCATGATTCTTAATTCTATTTGTGAATAGTCAAAAGAAAGTAATACATGATTTTCAGAAGCAATAAAAGCTTTTCTGACTTCTTTTCCTTTTTCTGTCCTTATAGGTATATTTTGCAAGTTGGGGTTTACAGAACTTAAACGACCCGTAACCGCAACGGTTTGAGCAAAAGTAGTATGGAGCCTTTGAGTTTTAGGATTTATTAATTCTGGTAAAGCATCAACATAAGTAGATTTTAATTTAGCGGTTTGGCGATAATCTAAAATTTTACGAACAATTTCATGTTCATGGGCTAATTCTATTAAGGTTTCTTCATTCGTAGATAATTGTCCCGTAGCGGTTTTTTTGCCTTTTTTTAATTCTAATTTTTCAAATAATATTTCAGATAACTGTTTAGGAGATTGAATATTAAAAACCGTTCCCGCTAATTCATAGATTTGTTTTTCTAAAACTTCTAATTCTTTTTGAAGCTCAAAAGAAATGTCTTTTAATATATTGCAATCAATTTTAACTCCATGAAATTCCATATCCACTAACACAGGCATAAGTGGCTCTTCAATTTGATAAAAAATTTTTTCTACTTGATTATCAATTATTAATAGTTTAAATTTTTCATATAGTTGAAAGGTTATATCCGCATCCTCTGCAGAGTATTCAGCCACTTTATAAAGGTCTACTTCTTTCATACTTTTTTGATTTTTTCCTTTTTTCCCAATTAAGGTTTCTATGGAAATCGGAGTATAATTCAAATATTTTTCGGAAAGAAAATCCATGTTGTGCTTGCTTTCTGCGTCCAAAACATAATGGGCTAACATGGTATCAAAAAAAGGTGGTGAGACATGAATATGGTAATTTTTTAGAGCTAATAAATCATATTTGAGGTTTTGCCCGATTTTTAGTATATTAGGATTTTCAAAAAATGGCTTAAATAATTGAACGATTTTTAAAGCATCTTCAAAATGAGGTGGAATAGGAATATAAAAAGCTTTATGCTTTTCAAAACAAAAACTTAAACCAATTAAATGAGAATCAATAACTTCTAGTTGGTCAGTTTCAGAATCAAAACATACTGCGGTTTGCTTGCAAAGTTCTTCAACAAAATTTTTTATTTCACTTTCTGAGGTTAATGTAATATACTGATGATTTACAGTTTCTATATTTTGAAGCGAATTATGAGACTGGGTTTTTAATGAAGGATTTTCAAGATTAGAGCTAAATAAATCGGGAGAAGAATTTTTTTGATTATAATGTATAGATTTTCCTAAGATTCTTTGTGCTAAGGTTCTAAATTCTAATTCTGTAAAAATTTGTAGTAGTTCACTTTCATTGGGAGGGTCTAATTTTAAATCATTCATATTCAATTGAATATCAATATCGGTGTAAATAGTAGCTAATTTTTTAGAAGCAATACCCATTTGCCCATTATTTAATAAAGTTTCTTGAATAGATTTTTTTTCAATGTTTTTAGCGTTTTCTAGAACGTTTTCAAGATTATGATATTTTAGAATTAATTCCAGAGCAGTTTTTTCACCAATTTTGGGAATACCAGGATAATTATCTGAAGAGTCCCCCATAAGCCCAAGTAAATCAGGAATTTGTTCGGGGTATACACCAAATTTTTCTTTGACTTTGTTTTTGTCTAAAAGCTCAAAAGGATTTTTTCCGATGGCAGGTTTATACATCCAAATATGGTCATCTACCAATTGGGCATAATCTTTATCAGGGGTAACCATAAAAACATCAATATTTTGAGCGGAGGCTTGTTTGGCTAAAGTTCCGATGACGTCATCTGCTTCATAACCATTAATTTCTAGGATAGGAATATGCCAAGCCTTTAAAATTCTTTTGATGTCTGGAATGGATTGAATAATATCTTCAGGGGTTTCTTGCCTTTGAGCTTTATAATTTTCAAATTCTTCATGACGTTTGGTAGGTCCGGGGGGGTCAAATGCAACACCTAAGTGAGTAGGTTTTTCTTTTTGAATGAGTTCATAAAGTGTATTCACAAAACCGAAGGTTGCTGAGGTATTTTTGCCGTAGCTGGTGATTCTAGGACTTTTCATAAAAGCAAAATGAGACCGATAAATCAATGCAAGGGCGTCAATTAGAAATAATTTCATGATATTTATACTCTAAGACCAAAAACGGTAACGTCATCTAATTGCTCTAGATCGCCTTTCCATTCTTTCCATTCCATATTTAATAAAGCCCTTTGGGTAGCCATGGATTCGGTTTGAGTTCTCAAAATAAGGTCTCGGAAGCGTCTTGTAGAAAATCTTTTTTCATCAGGGCCACCAAGTTGATCCACAAAACCATCAGTATATAAATAAATTGCATCACCAGGTTTTAATTGAATTTTATGATTGGTAAAGATACGCTCTTCTTCCATTTGTTCACCTCCAATAGATTGTTTATCAGGTTTGATTTCATGAACTTCCCAATCTTGGTAATAATTACAAGGCAAATTTGCACCGGCGTACTCACATTCGTGAGTTTCTATATTGATGGTTACCAAAGTAACATCCATACCATCTCTTGAAGTAGAATCTTCAACATCTTGTTTAAGGGTCTGTCTTACGCCAATATGTAACCAATAAAGTATATCCGCAGGTTTTAAAATTTTCTTTTCATTCACAATTTGGTTAAGGAGGATATTTCCAATCATGGTTAAGAAAGCACCAGGGACACCGTGTCCTGTACCATCGGCAACTACTACCACACGTTTATTTTCATGCCCCGTTACCCAGTAAAAATCTCCTCCAACAATATCACGAGGTCTAAAAATCACAAAATAATTTTTGAATAAACTATTAAGAAGTTCTTTGGTTGGTAAGATATTTTGTTGAATTCTTTTTGCGTATTTAATACTTTCTGTTAAACTTTTAGCATTTTCTTCAATTTCTTCTTTTTGTTTAATAACTTCTTGATTAATGAGTTCTAATTGGGAATAAGCTTCTTTGAGTTTATCAGTTTTAAGTCTTTCATGTTGTTCTAAAACTAATGCAATTGTATCCGCAAGAGAAGCTGCAAAATTTTGTTCATCTAATGTCCAATTTCTGATTTTCCCTCTACTTTCAAAAGATAAAATACCAACCGTTTTAACGCCTTGTCTTATAGAAGAATCCAAAACGGATTGAATTCCACTAGGAACTAATAAAGGAATAGCCAATTCTTTGGTTCTTGAATCATTAACGGCTTCATTAGCAGCAATAACACGATCTTTTTCTAACGTTTTAAAGTAATTAGGATAAAAATCTCTTTGCAGAACAGTACCTTTTTGGTATTTATGCACAACACCATCAGATTGTGCGGTAGTCATACAGCGAATACGAGTATCACCTTCCTCAAACAACCAAATAGAAGCTCTATCTACTTCTAATGTTGCTAAGCCAATTTGAGCAATAATTGCAAATGCTTCGTCTGTTTTAGCTTCTTTAACAGATGGATGAGAAGTAACTTCTAATAATGCAGATTGTTGTCTTTTTAATCTAAATTCTTGTTCTTTTTGTGGAGTAATATCAAATAAAACGTTTATAGATTTGATAGGTTCTCCATCAGAGTCTAAAACAGGGGTATTGGTCATCCAAACCCATACCGATTGACCATCTTTTGCTTTTAATTCAATTTCACCTTCCCAAATCTTACCATTTAATACACTTTTCCATTGCTCCTGATAGATTTTATCACTCTGATTGGGTGATTTTAGAATGGTATATCTCTTACCCATTAACTCATCTTTTTCAAATTTTAAGTTCACGAGTAATTGATTATTGAGGTAAGTGATATTTCCTTCCATGTCAGTTTCAAAAACCATAGAAGAATTATTAAGTGCAGAAATCTGACCTATTAACTCTACTTGGGTTCTACGCATTTCTTCGTTAGCTGCCAACAACTCTTCAGTATTTTCTCTTAACATTTCTTCTTGTTGTAAAGCAACTTCTAATGCTGTTTTTAATTGTTCTTCTTGGAGTTTCTGGGAGGATATATTAAAACCTACGGCAATAAACTTGTAAGGTTTACCATCAGAACCTATAACAGGAGTAATCGTTAAATTAATCCAGTAATACCATCCATCTTTAGATTTATTTTTAATTTCGCCTTTCCAAATTTTACCTCGTAAGATAGTATCCCACATATCTTTATAGAATTCAGTAGGATGCTCACCGGATTTCAGAATTTTATGATTTTTCCCAAAAACTTCTTCTTTTTGATAGTTATAAATTTGTAAAAACTCAGAGTTGACATAAGTAATAAGCCCGTTTACATTGGTTTCTGAAACAATAGCCGCGGAGTTAAGAGCTTCAATTTGTCCTTTTAATTCAATTTGTGCTCTTCTTAACTCTTCATTTGTTGCTTCAATTTCTTCGGCATTTTGTCTTAGTTCTTCTTCTAAAGCTTGAGATTCTTCTAAGGAGGTTCTTAGTTCTTCTTCCATGACTTTTCGATTTCCTTGTTCTAAAGCCATGGAAACTACATCAGCTACTGCATTGGTAAAAGAAACTTGGTCTGGGGTCCATTGAATAGGTTTGCCGGCATGTTCAACGGTAAAACAGCCCACAACATTTCCTCCTAAACGTATCGGAGCTGCTATTAATGATGATATATTATAGGGAATGAAATAATAATCTGCCATTCTTTTGGTGCTTTCATGATTTAAAACGTCATCTACTTGAAGTAAATAATTTTGTTTTAAGGTTTCAAAGAATTCTTTTGCGTATTTCTCTTGAATTTCAAGATTATCAATATGTTGTAGGTTTTGCCTATCAAATAAATCAACACAATTAAGGGTTTTATCTTCTTCATTGAAAATCCAAAAACCTACTCTATCATGATTTAAAGTGTAACAAGTTGATTCTGTGATAGTTCTAATAGATTCTGCGATTTTTCCTTCTTTTAAATCAGGATTTCTAGTAAATTCTTGTAAAGCAGCTTGTTGCTGAATTAAACGGTATTCTAACTGCTTTTGTGCATCATACAATTTTTTAATTTCATCTCTTTCTTGAATAGACTTACTGTAAAGAGACTTTAAGGTATCTAACTCTTTTACAGCTACATTTAAAGCATTTTGAATTTCCTCATCATTTTGTTTTAAAGATTGAATATTTAAAGCTGTATAAATAAATTTGGTAATTTTTCCAAGAGCATCTTGAATGGGTTGAATAGAAACAGCAAGCCATAAGGTTTGTCCATTTTTAGTTTTGTTTCTAATTTGTCCTTTCCAAGTTTTACCTTTGTTGATGGTATCCCATAAATCTTTAAAAAATTCTTTATCATGATAACCGGAATTTAGAATTTTAAAAGATTGATTTAACAATTCAGAATTCTGATATTCAAATAAATTAGCAAATAAATTATTGCAGTAAATAATCTTACCTTGTAAATCAGATTCCGCAATAGCAATAAAAGCATCAACTCCCAGTAATCGATGATTTAATTTTATAATTTGTCTTCTTTGTTCTTCTTCTTTTGTTGCACAAGAAACTTTTAAATCTTCAAGTTCTTTGTTAAATTGGTTAATATTGCTTTTTAGGGATTTAAATCGTTCTTGAATATTTTTCAAATCTTGTAAAAGTTCATGAGGAATTTGTTCTGAAGAAAGAGAGGGATTTTTATCTTCGATAATACATTTTACATATTCTTGAATAGCGTCATTTTTTATTTTTTGTTGTTGTAAAGTTTCAGATAACAAAGGTATAGGGCTATTTTCAATAACCAAGTCATTCGTTTTAATTTCACCTGACTTAAATTTTAACAAAGTATCACTAATTTGTTGAATAGGTTTTTTGAGTGAAATATTAAAATAAAAAATCGTTATTATAATCGCAATCAAAAATAAAATCAGGCTTGCTCCTAAAACCAAAAATAAAACAAATTGGTTGTAAGCAAATTGAGTATTAACAACTTCTTTTTTCTTATCTAAATCATTGAGAAGGTTAATGATAGTTTCTTGAATGGTAGTATATAAACTGGCTAATTCTTTTCCATAACTCAAAACCGAATTTAAAGTTGCTTCATCTTTTTCTTTGGGTGCTTGGTTAGCATAATTTTGTTTAACGCCTATGTAAGTTTTTAAAGTATTTTCAAATTGATCTGTAATTTTTGCAAGATGAGACAAAGAATCAATGTCTAAAAAATCTTTAGCAATACGTTTTAGTTCATTACTATTTTGGTAAAGTTCATCATCTTTCACACTATCTTGGAAAGGTAAAGTATCATTAGAAAGAACGATTGCAATTTTTTTGGTTGCAATTTTTTTAAGAGCTTCTAATTTGAGTTCGATTAAGCGAGTTTGTTCTAATTTAGGAAGATGTTCATTTTTTTCTTGCCAAACTAAATAAATGCTTACCGATAAAGGCACAGCAACCAAAAAAAGTATTAAATAAAACAGAGTAGTAAAACGGTTAGTAACTCCACTTTTTTTCATGATTTTGCAAATTTAAGTAGTTTTTAAACAGTTGATATATTTTTTTAAGGTTTCTTCTAACCCTAAATACAAACTTTCTGATATAATAGCATGTCCAATAGAAACTTCTTTCAGTTGAGGTACATTTTGAGCAAAATATTTTAAATTTTCACTATTCAAATCGTGCCCTGCATTGACTTCAATTCCTAAAATTTCAGCTAATCTTGCGGTTTCTACATAAGGCTGTACAGCTAGATGAGGGTTATAAGGATAATATTTTGCGTAAGGACCGGTATATAGTTCAATTCTATGGGTTCCTAATTTTTGGGAGTATTGTAAAAGTTCATTATCGCAATTTAGGAAAAGAGAAACACGGATTTTTAAGGTTTTCAAGTAAGTAATAATTTCATGAAGAAAGCGGAAATTTTTTCTTGTATCCCAACCTGTACTGGAGGTTAAAGCGTTAGGTGGGTCTGGTACTAAAGTACATTGAGCAGGTTGAACATCTTCCATCATTTTAAGAAAAGAATCAGAAGGATATCCTTCTACGTTTAATTCTTTGTTATATTTTTTTAGCAAATCTTTTAATTCATAAACATCAGCATAACGAATATGTCTTTCATCGGGTCTTGGATGAACTGTAATACCATTTGCGCCAAAATCCAAACATTTTTTTGCAAATTCTATTAAATTGGGATAATTCTCTCCTCTTGAATTTCTTAATAAAGCTACTTTATTGATATTAACGCTTAACTGAACCATTTGAACTTGCAAAACTGCTAATTTATATCATTCTTTGCAAAATTATCAGTATTTAATTGCAAACAATAAAAAATTTATTCACTTTTAATGTGTTAAGAAGTGGAAAAAAGCATTTTGAATATAAGAAATTCGTATTCCTTGAGCATAGTTTTTATAAAAGAAAGCAAATGAATTGATGGGCGTTACGATGAATCTCCATCATAAGCAAAAAAATGGAAGAGAAGAAAATGTATAATAGTGGAGCTTGTCTCATTGATTTTTTGGGGGGAATTGCATTAAGGTCGTTGAGTAATTGAGCTTAGCGAAATGTATAGGAATAACAAACTGCGGCTTCAAGACGTTTAGCACTTTGAAAAATTCATAGTATGAAACCACTCAGCCACCGTAGTTCATTTCTTTAAAAAATTAATGGATTAGTTTTCCGCCCCATTCTACATAAGTAAAACCTTTCCTTTCTAATTTTTGCAAGGGTTGTCCTTTAATTTTTTCGGGGTATAGCAAAGGTTTTGCGACCATGAATATTCTGATTTGGCTATCGGGCTTTGGGTTTACTTGAACAGGATATTCCTTCTCAAATTCTTGATTAGCAAAATAAATGAAGTAGTAAGGAAATTCTTGCATTCTTGGAGCCCAATACGTAATAAAATCCGTGATCTCTTTATCGTTTAAACCTTGATAGCTTAATTTATCTTCTAAAAACGTTACCATACTATCCTTATGTACACAATAGCCCATCTTGTTAGAGGCTTTTATATCGGATAAACCTTCCCAAAATAAATATGGATAACGTTTTGCGGTTTTATCCTCTATTTCTCCGCTAGGATATACCTTGAAATTCCATCCTTGCTGGTAATTTGGATAACTAAAAGTAAACTTTTCTGAATTTAGATGCTTTACAGAAACGATGGTGGTTTCTTCTGGATATAAATAGATTACAGGTTTTTCATCGGGTTCTTCATATATCTGAAAATTTTTACGTGTTATGAAAATATCCTCTATCCAATATTTTTCAGAATAATTTTTATTAGGATAAAATTTTACGATTAAATTTGCTTCAGTTAATTTGTTTTTATCATTGTATTGGTAAATTAGTGTATTTTCTTTGACAGGCACGATTGTATCTAAAAATATAACTAAATCAGTGTATTCACCATCTTCAGTAATTCCTGTGTGTTCGTAAATAATTCTTAATTGCATTCTTTTAGGAAGAAGATGTTCGTTATCTTTTCTAAATTTTACGATTATTTTATCTAGTTCCCCTTCATAATTATTTGGTTTAACTTCAAAACCTAGATTTAAAGTTGTATCGGCTCGAACTTCAAGCTTCGTATTAGGATTGTTGTCAGTTATTGGTGTTTGGGATATCCATTTGAACTGATGTTCTTGAGCAAGACTGATTTGTGCTTGCAATATAGAAATCAATATTATCCATTGAATAATTAAAAAACAATTTTTCATTTTTAGAGGATTTAAATGAAACTGCTTTCAAATATATATAGAAAATTTATTTAGCAAATAAAAAAGTAAAAAAATTATGGACATTAAGAAATTTTTGAAGGATTTAATAGCAATTCTACCTCCGTACTGTATATGTAAAGAAAAAGTAGAGAAAATGTAAGATAAAGAGGTCAAGGAAGTAGAAAAAATAAAGATATATGCTAAATTGGAAGATTACTATAAGCCCTTGAGGGTTCGGCTTCCTCAATCTAATATCACGTTAGATAAGTTTCATGTGTATAGACAAATACAACTTTGCCCGTATGATACTTTTCTCATTGGGAAAAATTGCATGTAAAATCATGTAGAGCCTTTTGAATAATAGAGATTTTGAACTGAATTTTCGTTTAGGCTATAACTAATTGTTTTTAAATTAATTATGTAAGAGATATCAACATTTTGAAACCTAATTACAAAGGATTATAGTTTGATTTATCTAAATGTTGAAAATTTATTTTCTGATGTTTAGTCAGGATTATTTTAAGGATTAGTCATTGAGTAGGCGTAGCCGTACCTGTGGGCATTGAGTAGGCGCAGCCGTACCGAAATGAGCATTTTTCGTGGGAAATCGGTTGTTTCGGTATGTTCGCTTCTCTCACTACTCAACAACCGAATATATACCTATGGACTGGTCATTGAGTAGGCGTAGCCGTAATTGTGGTCATTGAGTAGGCGTAGCCGTACCGAAATGACCATTTTTCGTGGGAAATCGGTTGTTTCGGTATGTTCGCTTCACTCATTACTCAACAACCGAATATATACAAAAGGATTGGTCATTGAGTAGGCGTTGCCGTACCTGTGGTCATTGAGTAGCCGTAGCCGTAATTGTGGTCATTGAGTAGGCGTAGCCGTACCGAAATGACCATTTTGCGTGGAGAAGCGGTTGTTTCGGTATGTTCGCTTCTCTCACTACTCAACAACCGCATATGTTTTAGTCATTGAGTAGGCGTAGCCGTACCGAAATGACCATTTTGCGTGGAGAAGCGGTTGTTTCGGTATGTTCGCTTCACTCACTACTCAACAACCGAATATCCAAAATCTTTTAGATTTCCTCATTAATCGCTAACCATTAACTGGTAAACCATTTTTAATGAATTGTTCATAAACTCTAACGTATTTCTTTTTTACAACTTGTTGAAACTATGTAAGCAATTAAAATCCAAAAGTAAAGTTTAATCCAATGATTTTTTATAAATACATCAAATTTTAACAAGAATATGAATTATTTTTATCAAACCCAAATAAATTTTATTCATTATAAAAATCCAATAGTTTTAATTCTTCTTCATAAGCACCACTTAGAATAGGGAATCTACACCAAGTACGTGGGTCTAAATTTTCGTCATCTAAATGGAAGCTAGGTGCATAACGTTCTCTTTTCCATTGATTTCTTGACCATAACTGGTAAAACTTACGAATATAAGATTTTAAAGTATTATCTGGAAAAATTCCTTTCAATGTTCTAAAAACTTCAATCGGAGATTGATAATCCCTAATAAAGCATTTCTCAATTTGGTCTAGAATGGGATAGGGCATTAAATCTTTTTCGTCAGTTTGCTCTTCTGATTGAGGACGTAATTCTGCAGAAGGTTGAAGGTTATTAACATATTGTAAAGCATTGATACTTAATTCTTTTTGAGCCCAAATTAACCAACTTTTTAAAGAGGCTTTATCAATACCACCAATAGGTGCCAAACCACCAGCAGTATCACCATCCATTGTACAGTAACCAACAGCAGCTTCGCTTCGGTTTGATGTAGTGATTAATAAAGCATTCTTGATATTTGCTAACATCCAAATTCCCGGTGCACGAACACGTGCTTGTATATTTTGTAGTGTAATATCATCTAACTCCCATGAAAGTTTACGTGCAATTGTTTCCTCAATCATTTTATGATATCCATTCAAATTTTCTTGAATATTCCATAAATGAAATTCAGCTCCCAACTCAAAAGCCAATTCTCTTGCACTTTGTAAAGTTTTTTCTCCTGAATTTTCTGTTGCTTGATAAACACAAGTTAATAACTGCTTAGTAATAGGTTTTGACCAATCTATTTTTAGATAAGCTAATTTTTTTTGTAATGCTTCTTTTCCTAAATCTTTTTCTGCAAGTTCAAAACATTTTGCCACTAAAACCGCACATGCGCAAGAATCTGCACCTCCGGAAAGTGATAACATAAATCCATTGGAATAACTTTTTCTCATGTAATCAAATAATCCTAATGTAACGGCTTTAAAAAATTCTTCTTCTTTAGATTCATATTGCCAATTTATTAAAGGTTTATCAATTAAGTTTTTTTCTTCAAAATGAAAATCCGATTTTACTAAATTATTAGGAATTTCAAATTCGAAATTAAAAGATTTTTTCTTTACTATACGAGGTGTATGCAAATCTAATGTGGAACAAAGAATTTGATAATCTTGGTAACTAAAACGTTTGTTTTTATTATATAAAGTACCATTTTGAGCAATGATGATTTCCCCATCATAAATGACTCTACCCGCTTCATTTCCTAGCAAATTGGAGTAAACATAAGTACAGGTAAAAGAACGAGAAGCTTCTTTAACGATTAAATCCCTAGTTTTTGTTTTACCAAAAGCAAAATGAGAAGCAGAAGGATTTAAAATTAAATCTACATTTTTCAAAAAGTGTCTTTGTGCAGGGCGATTTCCATTCCAAGCATCTTCACAAATTTCAAAGCCAATTCGTACTCCATCTACTTCAAAGATTATATCTCCAAATGGATATTGTTGATTTTCATAAGTATATTGAACTACTAAATGTTCTTTCCAAGTTTTAAACCATCTAGGTTCGTAATGAATACCATCGCCCGCTAATTCTTGTTTGGCTACAAAACCGAGTATTTTTTTATTACAAATTACAGCAACAACATTATATAAGCAATTTTCATAAGTCATTGGTAAACCAATTGTTACAAAAATGTTTTCTGTTTCAGGTAAAATATCTTTTAAGCCTTCTAAGGATTGGCTTAAAACATTATTGCTAAAAAAAGTATCCTCACATCCATAACCACTAATGGATAATTCGGGCAAACACAAAATATCAACTTGTTGTGATTTTGCTAAACGAATACAATCAATGATGTTTTGAACATTTTTTGTCCAAGCTAAAGGTGTTTGATTTAAACAAGAGCCTGCAATTTTTAAAATTTTCATGGTGAAATAATATGCAAAATAAAGAATTCTGAATAACAAAAAAAAATGGTTACAAAATATTTGTAACCATTTTGATTATCAATAAGATAAAAAAACTATTTTAATCTTTCAATAACAACAGAAGAAGCACCACCTCCACCATTACAAATACCAATCATTCCATATTTACCATTCGTAACTTCTAAAGCAGAAATCAAGGTTGCCATGATTCTTGCACCAGAACTTCCCAGGGGATGACCTAAAGAAATTGAACCACCTAAAATGTTTAATTTTTCATTAGGAATATTCATTAATTTTTGGTTTACCAAAACAATTGTTGCAAAAGCTTCATTAATTTCTACGGCATCCATATCATTCATGGTTAATCCAGCTATTTGCAATGCTTTTGGCATAGCTTTAGAAGGGGCAATAGAAAACCATTTAGATTCCAATGCAGCGTCTGCAAAACTAATGATTTTAGCTAAGGGTTTTAAACCATGTTTTTTAACTGCTTCGCCTGATGCTAATAAAACAGCAGATGCTCCATCGCCTAATTTTGATGAATTTGCAGCTGTAATTGTACCCTCTTTTTGGAATGCTGGTTTTAAAGAAGAAACTTTATCAAATTTTACTTTATCTATTTCTTCATCTTTATCAATGATAATATCTGCTGATTTACCAGAAATAGTAATTGGAGCCATTTCATTTTTGAAATAACCTTTTTGAGTAGCTTCAATAGCCCTTTTATAAGATTGAATTGCGTAATTATCATTGTCTTCACGGGAAATTTTATATTCAGAAGCACAAAGTTCACCGCAAATACCCATTAAACTACTATCAAATGGATCTTGTAAACCATCACGATTAATGCCATCTAAAAGATTGATATTACCATATTTCATTCCTGTTCTTACATTGGGTAAATAATGAGGGATTAAACTCATATTTTCCATACCACCTGTCATTACAATATCATTATGACCTAACATTATGCTTTGAGCACCAAACATAATAGCTTTCATTCCAGATGCACAAACTTTGTTGATATGAGTACATGGAACTGTGTTTAATAAACCACCATAATAAGCAACTTGAGAAGCTGGTGCTTGTCCTAAATTAGCATTTACTACATTACCGAATAATAATTCTTGAACATATTCAGGTGCTAAATTGGCTTGTTGAATTGCTGCTTTTACTGCGTAGCCGCCAAGAACAGGGGCTGGAATTTGAGATAAAGAACCTAGAAAACTGCCTATAGGAGTTCTTTTGGCAGCTACAATATACACTTCTTTCATTTTTATAAAAATTGTTGCAAAAATACAATAATATTATCAAAATTCCAAAATGGTAAACAAAAATCCATATTTTTACAGAGTTAGTTTCTTAAAGATAGTAACTTTTCCTTTTGCAAACGGTGTCATCTTCTTTAAAATCAGGTATTAACGGTATTAATTTATAAATCAAAATTGATAATAAAAATGGTAGAAATTACCGTAAAATTTGAAAAAAGTTTCAAGGAGAAAAAATATTAGCTTTTGGTGAAATGATTAAATCTTTGCCTTATAAAAACTTTCTTTGATATAAATTAAAGGCTTCTTTTTTCATTCATTATTTATTTATTTTTGTGGCTATGGTAAACGAAAATCAAAAGGTAAACGAAAATCAAAAAAAAATTAGTGAATTATTAATAGAAAAAGAAGCTGTAAAAATCAACACTAAGCAGTTATTTCGTTGGAGTTCAGGAATACTATCACCTATTTATTGTGATAATCGAAAAATGTTATCTTATCCCAAAGAAAGAAGATTAATAGTTGAAGCTTTTTGTGAAAGCTTAAAATCTTTCAACCTAGATTTTAATTGTATAGCTGGAGTCGCAACAGGTGGTATAGCATGGGGAATATTAGTTGCTGAAATTTTTAATTTACCATTTGTTTATGTACGTTCTGAACCTAAAAAACATGGTTTAGGTAACCAAATTGAAGGTTATTTGCCAGATAATGCAAAAGTTGTTGTCATTGAAGATTTAATTTCTACTGGCGGAAGTAGTTTGAGTGCTTGCTTAGCTTTACAAGAAAAAGGTGCTCAAATTCAATATCTTATGAGTATTTTTCAATATGGTTTCCCTCAGGCTCAATTACATTTTCAAAATCATCAAATCCCTTTTTCTTCTTTAACAGATTTTCAAACATTAATTCAGAATGGAAATTTTTCTGAGGAAGATAAAAATTGGTTATTTCATTGGATTCAAAATCCCCAAAAAAATCAATAATTTAATCAGGTTGTAAAATTTGGATATTTTTTTCTCCTGTAGATTTTGAGTTTCTTTATGATTTAAAAGTAGATGCTTTTTATCCTGATTATGAAAAATTTCCTTTATTAAAAAATGCACATCCTTATACTTGTGTTCAATATCCCGGAGATTTGGTTTTTACGCCCAGTGGTTGGGCACATCAAGTGATAAATTTGAAAAATGGAATTTCTATAACAGAAAACTTTGTCAATCAATCTAATGTAGATTTTGTATTGAGACGTTTAAAGCAAGAAAAGTTGGAAGATATTTATCAAGAATTATTAAGGATAAGAGAGGATAAGCAAGGCTTTTGATAAGCGTTAAGGATGCGAAGGATATACTGCCTTTTGGTGTTTTTGAAAAAAGTAGCAAAAGGATTGTGATACATTGAGCTTGCCGAAGGATAGCTAAGCCCACTTCGGCAAGCTCAATGAAAACATTGGAGCCCGACCCTGTAGCCTTAGCATAAGAGCATGCCCTAAAAATTATCAATGAACCATAAAAAAAATTTGATTTTTTAGAAAAAACTTTTTAGAAATGAAAATTGTTAGTATTTTTGTAAAAATCTTAAATCTATGTATGGAAGTTTAAGTATAGTAGAATATGACAATCATGGAAAAAAATACCATGAAGAAGACCCTAAAAAGCTTGCAGAATTTGAAGCTAGAATAGAAAGAGGCGAAAAAATTGAGCCAATGGATTGGATGCCCTATGAATATAGAAGGCAGTTAATCAGAATGATAGAGCAGCACGCTCATTCAGAAATAATTGGTGCTTTACCAGAAGGTACTTGGATAACCCGTGCACCCGGTTTTAAAAGAAAATTAGCTTTATTGGCTAAAGTTCAAGATGAAGTGGGTCATGCCCAATTGCTCTACTCTGCTGCGGAGACATTAGGTAAATCCAGAGAAGAAATGATAAACGACTTAATTTCTGGGAAATCCAAATATTCTAATGTATTCAATTATCCTGCAGTAACTTGGGCGGATTCTGCTATAATTGCATGGTTAATTGATGCAGGTGCAATTATTAATCAGGTTACAAATGCAAAAGGTTCTTATGGTCCTTATTGTAGAGCATTAGAAAGAATATGTTACGAAGAATCTTTTCATTTAAAATATGGATACGACAATGTAGTACATTTAGCAACAGGTACTCCAACACAAAGGCAAATGGTTCAAGAAGCTTTAAATAGATGGTGGACTCCAATTATGCACTTTTTTGGACCTCCTGATAAAGCTTCTGTTCATTCTGAAATATTAATGAAATGGCAAGTAAAAATGGCTTCAAATGATGCTATGCGTCAAGAATTTTTGAATATGTATGTCCCCAAAATCTGGGAGTTAGAACTCGTTATTCCAGATCCCAATTTGAAAAAAAATAGTAATGGTGTTTGGGAATATACAGAGCCCGACTGGGATGAGTTTATGAGAGTAATCAATGGTGATGGTCCTTGTAATAAAGAAAGATTAGCCGTAAGAAGAGTAGCAGAAGAAAAAGGAAGATGGGTCAGAAAAGCTCTTTTATCACCCACTGAAAAGTACGTAACTCCATTAGCATAATAATAAAATTATTTATGAAAAGCCCCAAAGAATCTACCATCAATCAATGGAAAGTGTTTTATTTCTTTGGGACTTTTATTTTTTTTATTTTTAATGTGTTTCTCATTTTTTTTCAAAAAACGGAAACACGTTTTCATTATTTGAATAACCACGCTAATAGCTTAGAATATAATAAAGATTATCCCAATGCATTACGAATTTGGAAAAAACTTTATGAAAATAACATCAACCAATCTCAATATCTTATAAAAATCATTCAAAACTATTTACTTCAAGAAAATTATGAATCCATTATAAAAACTATTGATGACAACAATATTCATATTCATAACCAAGATACTTTTTTGTTATTATTAAAATATGGCTTGTATTCTGCCCAAAAATTAAATCAAGATACTCTTGTAAAAAAGTATATCAAACAAATTAATGGAGTTTTAAAGATTGATGTTTTTTGGGATACTAAATCTAATAAATGGATATACCTTGATGAAAAATTTACAATAAATAAACTCAAGAAATGGGTTGAAACTATGTATTCTTTGCTGGGTCAAGAGCTTTCTGTTTATACAATTCTGAAAGATAGAGAAACGGATTTCTATTATTTTAATGCAACTTTAAGTTTCAATAAAAAAATATTTTTAGAGAATGATGTTTATGAAAATCTTCCTTTTAATCAGGCTTCTAGAATTAATCCTTCAGAATTATCAGTTCAAAGTTATGTAGATAAATTAGGATTGCTTTGGTTTACATTAAAAAAGTCTAATTTTAATAATATTTTATGGTTTGATCAATTAAAAAATGAATGGTTAAAAAGTGATCCGATGCAAATCCTAAATTTTTTAAAACAATCTAAAGTATTAGTCCCTATCAGTTATCAAAATCAGAACTATACTTTGAATTTTGAATATGAAAATTTACCACAAAATGTAAAGATTTTAATATTAGAAAAATTGAAATTAATAAAAAATCCTCAAGAATTGGAAAAGTTATCAGGGGTTTTATTATATTTGCAATCAAAAATTACCCTAAAATGAAGTTTTTAGATCCAAGAGTCAATCGATTGAATTTGCCAAAAGAATATAATGAAGGTTTTGAAGAAGCACAAGAACTTGATCAGTGGCAAACTTATGAAGTATTTCATCAAAGAAGTAGAGGAGAGCAACATGTTCATGTTGGATGTGTTCATGCTCCAAGTGCAGAGTTAGCATTACTTTTTGCAAAAGAACAATACGCTAGACGCTCTAAATGTACTAATTTGTGGGTAGTAAAAACTGCAGATATTACTCCTTCTGATTATGAAGATGAGGATATTTTTATACCTTCTGTTGATAAAACTTATAGAGAAGCTTATGGATATAAAGTAAGACCCTTAATTAATACATTTACCCAAAATTCTAGTTCTGAGTCTGTTGTAAAAGTATTTATACAAGAAATCACAAACAGCAAAGGAAAAAAAACTTATATCATAAAAAAATAAAAAAAATTTGTAGCTTCAAAAAAAATATTTAATTTTGCAGTCTCAAATTTAAGGTCCCATAGCTCAGGTGGTTAGAGCAACTGACTCATAATCAGTAGGTCCAAGGTTCGAGCCCTTGTGGGACCACTTAAAATAAATCAGGTTATTGTTTTTTATATTTTAAACTCTTACTGAAATCCTATTTATTTTCCTTCTTTTTTTATAGGTATCCAAATATTAGAAATCAACAATAAAATAAAACCAGAAAATAAAAACCACTGATAAAAATTTGCTTCTTTAATTTGTTCTTCAACACCAAGAACCGTAAATTTTTCTTTTTCCAATTGTTCCGATAAAGCATCTAAATGATCGTTTATAGTTTGAAGTTCGTAATAAGGGGTTTCAAATTTTTTGGAAATAGACTTTAAAGACTGATTTTTAAGCCGTGAAATGGCTATTTCCCCATTATTATTAAGGAAAAACCCCCCTTCGGTCTTAGGAATTTTACTTCCTTGATGCGTTCCAACTCCTACGCAATAAACTTTGATATTAAGTTGTTTTAAACGTTCAATTACGGAGGTATATTTTTCTCCAAAATCTTCACCATCACTAATCAAAATGATAGATTTGCTGGCTTCATTGGATAAACTATCAGGAGTAAATCTTTCAGCGGCTTTCAATAAAGCCTTACGAAAATCAGTACCAGTATTAGCAAACTGATTGGTTTCTAATAAATCTAAAAACATCTCAATTGCCTTGGGGTCGTTGGTTAAAGGGCTTTGAACATAAGGAAATGAAGTAAAAACAATTAATCCCATTTTACATCCTTGAAGTCTTTGAACCATCATTTTAATTTCTTTTTTGGCTTTTTTTAATCTTGAAGGTTGAACATCTTCACAATTCATAGAAGCAGAAACATCTAATAAAAATATAATTTCTTTGTTGATTATTGGCACTAATTGATTATCTCCTTCAAAATAAGGACCTAAAAATGAAAAACTAATAAAAAACAAAGAAATGGTTCTTAAATTAGCTTTTAATTGAGGCTGAAAGAAATGAATTTTTTTAACGTCAAAATAATAGGGTATAATAAAACTTGAACGTTTATAAACCCAGAACAAAAGTAGTAAAGATATAGGCAAAATAAATAGCAAAAACCATAAATGGTCAATAAAAACAAACTTCATGAATAAAAATATTCAGAATTAAGCAGTTTTAGCACCTTCTGCTAATTTTTCTGTATTTTCAGCAATTCTTAAAGCATCAATGATTTCTTGAATATTGCCGTCCATGATAGCAGGTAAATTATATAAAGTCAATCCAATTCTATGGTCAGTTACTCTACTTTGTGGAAAGTTATAAGTACGAATTTTAGCAGAGCGGTCTCCTGTTGAAACTAAAGAACGTCTTAAAGCAGAAGTGGCTTCTAATCGTTTGTTCATTTCAATTTCATAAATTCTTGCTTTTAGAATTTTAATAGCTTTTTCATAATTTTTAATTTGAGAACGTTCATCTTGCATAGAAACTACAATTCCTGTTGGAATGTGGGTAAGCCTAACAGCAGAATAGGTAGTATTTACGGATTGACCGCCATTTCCAGAAGCACAGAAAGTCTCTTTATGAATATCATTCATATTTAATTCAACTTCTATTTCTTCGGGAGCGGGTAAAACTGCAACAGTAGCAGCAGAAGTGTGAATACGCCCATTGGCTTCTGTTTGAGGTACTCTTTGAACACGATGAACGCCAGATTCATATTTTAAGGAACCAAAACAGTCTTCGCCTTCTATGAAAACTATGGCTTCTTTGATACCTCCAGAAGAACCTTCTGTAACACTACTCACTTCAAATTTCCATTTTTTTTGTTCGCAGTATCGTTGATACATTCTAAAAAGTTCATTTGCAAATAAACATGCTTCATCACCACCTGTTCCAGCACGTATCTCTAAAATACAGTCCATTGAGTCCTCAGGGTCTTTAGGAATGAGAAGTTGTTTTAAATCTTCTTCTAATTTGGGAATTAATTCTTCTAAAGAATTTATTTCTTCTTTTGCTAACTCTCGCATTTCTTCATCTGTTTCTTCAGCTAAAACTTGTTTTGCTGATTCTAAATTTTTTAATGTTGATTTATATTTTCGCCCAACTTCAACAATTTTGGTTAAGTCTTTTAATTCTTTACCTAACTTTTTCATTTCTTGAGGTTTAGACATAATCTCAACATCAGCCAACATTCTATTGACCTCTTCAAACCTTTCCTCTATGTTACTCAATTTATCTAACATACCAATTTATTATGCAAAGATACAAAATTTATGAATTGCTATATTTGAAAATTTTTAGGCTACAAAAAATCTTGCAATTTTTATTGCAAACCTTAATAAATTCATTTATGATAAATATTCAATAATTTCTGAAAACTTTTTGCAAAAAGTAAACTCTTATCTAATTTTGCTTCATGAAAAAACAAGTTTGGTTCATTACAGGCTGTTCTACTGGGCTTGGAAAAGCTTTTGCTCAAAAAGCTCTTGAAGCAGGTCATAATGTTGTAGCTACTGCAAGAAATATCAATTCCTTAGATTATTTAATACCTTCAGAAAATCTTCTTAAACTTACGTTGGATGTCATAGAAAGTTCTCAAATTGAGGAAGCTATTCAAAAAATCCTAGAAAAATTTGGTAGCATTGATGTTTTAGTGAATAATGCGGGTTATGGATTAGAGGGTGCTTTTGAAGAACTTAAAATGGAAGACATTCGTAAACAAATGGATACTAACTTTTTGGGATTAGTAGAAATCACTCAAAAAGTATTACCCATCATGCGAAAACAAAAAAATGGTTACATTTTTAATATATCCTCCATTGCTGGGAAACGTGGAATTGCAGGAATGTCCATTTATAATGCTAGTAAATTTGCAGTTACCGGTTTATCAGAAGCTTTAGCCAACGAATTAGAACCATTTGGCATCAAAGTAGTTGCAGTAGCACCAGGCCCTTATAGAACAGATTGGGCTGGTCGTTCATTAGTAAAATCCGAAAACCTAAAAACATTAGATAAATCTTCTCCTTACTACGAACTGAACCAAAGAGTTCACGACTATATGTCAGAAGCCGATGGAAAACAACCCGGTAATCCAGAACAAATTGCTTCTATTTTATTGTGTGCTTCTCAAAAAGAAAAACTTCCCGTTCATATGATTTTTGGGGAACCCGCTATTGATGTTTGGAACAGAAAATTAGAAAAATATCAATCTACTGATTTTATTCAGTTTTTCCCTCATGAACAATACGAGTTTTGAAACCGCAAAAGTACCTTTATGGTATTTAAGTTGGTGGGGCTTTTTGTTAGGAAGTATTTCCGTTGGCTTTCACTTATTATTTTTGCGGTCAGGTTGGATATGGAAAATGTGGTCTCCTGCTATTTTAATTTTAACTATATTTTTCATTTTTATGTCCGTGGGTTTTTTAGCTATTTACACTATAAAAAAAAAATATCCCGGTTATTACCCTTTTCGCAAAGTTTTTGCTTCTTATTTATGGATAACTTTTATAGCAACCCTTTTGCTTATTGGGCATGATTATTGGTTTCATTTTGTTGCTGAACCCGATTTTGATTTGAATTATCTATTAAAATCCAAAGAAGAATTATT
>CALLMJ010000071.1 GCA_938006875.1 uncultured Bacteroidia bacterium | reverse complement strand
GTTTACAGTGGTTGTAGAACTTATTGAGGAGGTAGAAATACCTAACGTATTCACTCCGAATGGAGACTTTATGAATGATAATTTTGTTCCTACGGCTATTGGTGTAATTGAATATGAATTGATTATTTATGACCGTTGGGGTAAAAAAGTATTTGATAATGGCGGCGATATGACTAAACTCTGGAACGGTAAACTTAATAATACAGGCAATGATTGTGCGGAAGGTGTATATTATTATCGTTTCAAAGCAAAACGTTTCAACGGAGAAACTTTCACGCGATTTGGTAATTTAACTTTGTTAAGGTAAATTTATAGATTTAATTTTTTACAGCCATCTATTTTAGGTGGCTGTATTTTTTATTTACTTTTTTCACTAAATTTGCGATTATGTCAAATTATATCGTTGAAGTAAAGGATTTAATTTACGAATATCCAGATTTTAGGGCTTTACACCATGTAAACGTTCAAATTGAGAGAGGAACTGTTACTGCTTTGGTGGGTCCAAATGGTGCTGGTAAAACTACTTTAATGAGATGTATTGCGGCTCTTACAGTTCCTTTAAGTGGTACCATTTTGGTAGATGGTATAGATACAACAGAAAGTCCTCGCGATATTCATAAAAGAATTGGTTATTTATCTGATTTTTATGGATTATATGACAATCTTACAGCTTATCAGTCTTTACAATTTATGGCTTATGCAAAAGATATTCCAGAAGAAGAAGTAGAGAGTCGTATTCAATGGATTGTCAATTTATTGGATATGAAAGAATTATTACAAAAAAAGTGCAAGGAAATGTCAAGAGGGCAGAGACAAAAAACTGCAATCGCTCAGACGGTGATTCATAAACCCAAATTTGTTTTGTTAGATGAGCCAGCCTCAGGCTTGGACCCTGTTGCTAGAAATCAGCTTTCTATTATGATAAAAAATTTGGCAAAAGAGGGAATTACTTTTCTTATTTCTTCTCATATTTTAACGGAGCTTCAAGATTATTCTGACCATCTTTTAGTGATTGATAAAGGTAGAATATTAGAAAATAAACCATTGTTAGCGGTTGCTCATATGCATGGAAAACGATTCCAATTCAAATTGGCATCAAGTATGGAGGTTTCAGAAGTCCTCGAAAAATTATCTCAAATTCCAAATATAGATTTGAATTCCTTTAATTATGAAGATGGAATTTTTTATTTTACTCATATAGGTGAAGAGGAAGAACAAAAGCAACTTTTAATTCAATTTGTGCAATTGCAAATTCCTATTTCTGAACTTACTGAAGCTCAATTAAACTTACAAAGTGAGTATTTAAAAAGTTTGAGGAAAGATTAAGAATACTTATTTTTGCGACCATTTTTCAATGGAAAAAATTATTATTGAAGTTATAGGGTGGGTAGGTTCAGTTGCGGTGGTCGCTGCTTATCTTTTAGTTTCCTATCAAAAAGTTGAGTCAGATTCTTTTTTTTATCAAATCTTGAATTTTATTGGGAGTATTTGTTTAATTATCAATACTTTTTATAATCATGCTTATCCTTCTATGACTGTTAATATTATTTGGGCATTTATAGCTATAGCAGTTTTAATAAAATCCTTAAAAAAGCGTACCCATTTAGCAGATTAACGGTAAGCTAATTTTTATTTTTATAGAAAATTCCATAAAATTTGTAATTTTGCGATCAAATATAATTTATAATGGTATTAAATCCCGTTACCACAGTAGAAACCGCTAAAAAATTGGGGCTTTTAGAAGAAGAATTTCAAAAAATTTGTAATATATTAGGAAGGACGCCCAATTTTACGGAACTCAGTGTTTATTCTGTTATGTGGTCTGAGCATTGTTCCTATAAAAATTCCATTGTTTGGTTAAAACAATTACCCAAAAAAGGAAAAAGAGTTTTAGCTGGAGCAGGTGAAGAAAACGCTGGTTTGATGGATATTGGTGATGGTTTAGGAGTTTGTTTTAAAATAGAATCGCATAATCACCCTTCGGCAGTAGAACCGTTTCAAGGTGCTGCAACTGGAGTGGGTGGTATTCATAGAGATATTTTTACTATGGGTGCAAGACCGATTGCAGCGTTAAATTCATTGCGCTTTGGTAATTTGCAAAATCTAAGAACCCAGTTTTTGTTAAAAGGAGTAGTGAGAGGAATTTCCCATTATGGAAATTGTTTTGGTGTTCCTACCGTTGGTGGAGAAATAGATTTTGATGAATGTTATCATACCAATCCTTTGGTCAATGTAATGTCTGTTGGAATTGTAAAAAGTGGAGAAACTGTTTCAGCAATCGCATTAGGAATAGGAAATCCTGTTTTTATTGTGGGTGCAGCAACAGGAAAAGATGGTATTCATGGTGCAACTTTTGCTTCTGAAGATATTACAGAAAAAAGTTCTGAAAAATTACCTTCCATTCAAATCGGAGACCCTTTTTATGAAAAATTGCTTTTAGAAGCTACATTAGAATGCATCAAGACAGGAGCAATAATTGGAATGCAAGATATGGGAGCGGCAGGGATTGCTTGTTCTACTTCTGAAATGTCTGCCAAAGGCAAGGTAGGAATGGATTTATGGTTAGAAAAAGTTCCTATGCGTCAATCGGATATGCAACCTTTTGAGTTGTTACTATCTGAATCACAAGAAAGAATGCTTATTGTTGCAGAAAAAGGAAAAGAACATTTGGTGAAATCAGTATTTGAAAAATGGGATTTGCCTTGTGCACAAATTGGGGTTGTTACGGATACACAAAAAATTAAATATTATTTTCATGGAGAATTAGTGGGAGAAATTCCTGCTGAAAGTTTGGTATTAGGAGGCGGTGCACCTGTTTATCATAGAGAATTTAAAGAACCTCATTATTTTCAAGAAATTCAAAAATTTCAAATCAAACAAGTTGAGTGTCCTAAGAATTTGAAAGAAGTTGCTGAATTTTTATTGCAATTACCCAGTATAGCCTCTAAAAAGTGGGTAGCACGTCAATATGATAGCATGGTTGGAGCTGCAACGGTTACAACAAATTTACCTTCAGATGCTGCTATTGTATATGTTAAGGGTACTCAAAAATCTATTGCTATGACTACCGATTGTAATTCTCGTTATGTATATGCTAATCCTAAAATAGGTTGTGCATTAGCAGTAGCAGAAGCGGCAAGAAACTTGGTTTGTTCTGGTGCTATACCTCTTGGAGTTACGAACTGTTTAAATTTTGGTAATCCTTATAATCCTGAGGTATATTTTCAATTTAAAGAAGCCATTTTAGGTATGAAAGAAGCTTGTGAAATTTTTGATTTACCTGTTACTGGTGGAAACGTAAGTTTTTATAACCAATCTCCAGAAGCGGCTGTTTATCCTACTCCTACAATAGGAATGGTAGGTTTAATTGAAAAGCCACAAAATATTACCAGTTTAGGTTTTCAAAATGAAAAAGATACCATTTTTTTGGTAGGAAAAATTGTAGAAGATTTAGGAAGTACCTCGTATTTATATCATTATCATAAAATTAAACATTCTCCTGCTCCATATTTGAATTTACAAGAAGAATTATTGTTACAAAAAGCTATTTTAGATTTAATTGAACAGAAAATTATTATTTCTGCTCATGATGTTTCTGATGGTGGGCTTATAACTACATTAATGGAATCTGCATTTGCAGGAAAAAAAGGTTTTCATGTTAAAAACTTTTCAAAAGTCAGAGAAGATGCTTTTTGGTTTGGAGAAAGTGGCGGTAGAGTTGTGGTTTCTGTATCCAAAGAAAAAGAAAATGAATTAATACATCATTTAAACTTGTTAAAGGTTCCATTTAAGCCGCTTGGAGTAGTTACTTCTAGTGATATTATTATCAACGATGAAAATTGGGGGCATGTTTCTGATTTTCAATATTTATATGATACGGCTATTGAAAAAATTTTAAATTCTTAAATTTATGATTATAAGACCTTTAAACGGAATTACACCCAAAATTGGTAAAAATGTTTTTATTGCTGAAAATGCTGTAATCATTGGTGATGTAACCATAGGAGATAATTGTTCAATTTGGTATAATGTAGTGATACGAGGAGATGTAAATTCTATTATGATAGGAAATAATACCAACATACAAGACGGTGCTATTTTACATTGTACCTATGAAACTACGAAAACGATTATAGGAGAAAATGTTACCGTTGGGCATGGTGCAATTATTCATGGTTGTCATATTCATGATAATGTTTTGATTGGTATGGGTTCAACCATTATTGATAAAGCGGTTGTGGGTAGTTACTGCATTGTGGGTGCAAATTCTTTGGTTTTAGAGAACCAAATTTTAGAGCCCGGGCATTTGTATGCTGGTAGTCCTGCTAAATTAATTAAACCCATCTCCGATAAACATAAACAAGTCATTGACCAATCTGCTAAACATTACATTATGTACAGTGATTGGTATAGAAAAGGTTAATTTCATATGAAGACAAAAGATAAAATCCATCGTGTGAATATCATTACCTTAGGATGTTCTAAAAATCGTGTAGATTCTGAAGTTCTTCTGACCCAATTAAGAGCAAACAACATAGAAGCCGAGCATGAAACTCGTAAAAAATCTAATATTGTGATTATCAATACTTGTGGTTTTATTGATAAAGCTAAAGAAGAGTCTATTCAAGCTATTGTAGAATACGCAGAAAAAAAGAAACTTGGAAAAATTGAAAAATTATTTGTAACTGGTTGTTTATCTGAAAGATATAAAGAAGATTTGAATCTAGAACTTCCCGAAGTTGATGCATTTTTTGGTACAATGGAACTTCCAGGATTATTGAATAAACTCAATGCTGATTACAAGAAAGAATTAATTGGGGAACGTTTAATCACTACGGATTCTCATTATGCTTACTTAAAAATTTCCGAAGGCTGTAATAGACCTTGTTCATTTTGTGCAATTCCTTTGATGCGTGGCAAACACGTTTCTAGGTCCATAGAATCGTTAGTAGACGAAGCAAAATTTTTGGTTTCTCGTGGAGTAAAAGAAATTATTCTCATTGCACAAGACTTAACTTTTTATGGTTTAGATTTATATAATCAAAGAAAATTAGCTGATTTATTATATCAACTTTCTGATATTCCCGGTTTAGAATGGATTCGTTTACAATATGCTTACCCAGCAGGTTTCCCTTTAGAAATTTTAAAACCCATTAAAGAAAGACCTAACATTTGTAAATATTTGGATATGCCTTTGCAACATGCATCAAATGAAATGCTTAAATCCATGAAGCGTGGTATTACCAAAGAAAAAACTTATGAATTACTTCATACCATCAAACAAGAAATTCCTGAAATTGCATTAAGAACCACATTTATTGTAGGTTTTCCAAACGAAACCGAAAAAGATTTTCAAGAACTTTGTGATTTTGTTCAAGATATTCAATTTGATAGGGTAGGGGTTTTTACATATTCTCATGAAGAAAATACTGCTGCTTATCAACTTGTAGATAATATCCCCGAAGAAATCAAAGAACAGCGTAAAGCGGATTTAATGTATATTCAACAAGATATTTCTTGGCAAAAAAATCAACAAAAAATTGGAAAAATCTTTAAAGTATTGATAGACAGAAAAGAAGGTCAATTTTATATTGGAAGATCTGAGCATGACTCTCCAGAAGTTGATAATGAAGTGGTTATCCAAAGTCCACAATTAAAAATTGGTGAGTTTTATAATGTTCTAATAGACAAAGCAGAAGAATTTGATTTATTTGGAAGTGTAGTTTAGTTTTTACCTGTAGGAACGAAATGATGGTTATGCTTTTTTTTGGGCTAAAATGATATTATCCAGAAACAAATCAGGATTATGAGGGAGAAACCAAGTTATCAATCCGCCCCAAAAAAACGTAGGAAAAATTAAAAAAAGCATAGCTAAGTACTTGGTGATTTTGTTTTTATAACTGATTTTATAAAAGTATTCCGCAATAAGTTGAATAATCACACCAAAATTTTGAACGGTTTTTTTGTGTTCTATAATCTCAAAGCCGTGTTTTTCTAACAAATGTTTTAAACCAAATGAACTATAGCGAGCATAATCAAAAGGTTGTTCATGTTCATCCCAAACAAAAGGGACAGTTAATAGTAATTTCCCATTGGGTTTTAAAATTCTGTTAATTTCATATAAAAATTCAGTAGGTTCAAAAACGTGTTCTAAAACTTGAAAACATACAGCAGAGTCAAAGTTTTCATTTTCAAAAGGAATTTTTTTACCATCATAAAAAACATCAATTTTTTTAATTTTTTTATTAATGGTGTTATCGATTTCTAATCCGATGTATTCAGAAGAATGGAAACATTTTTCATAAGGTTTTGAGCCACAGCCAATATCTAAAGTTTTTCCTTGAATATTTTTACCAATTTTTGAAATTTCTTTCCATAATGCTCTCCTTGCGATATAGAAAGGGTTAAATAGCATACCCAAAATGGGAGTAGGCTCAAAATACTGTTTTAACAAAAAGGGATTCATGAATTTTCTTTTAATCTTTTAACAGAGGCATCATAAACTCGTTTCATACCTTCCCTCAAAGAAATTTTAGGATACCATCCAAATTGATTGGTTACATAAGTCATATCTGCATAGCGAGAATGAACGCCTACGGGTTTGTCTAATAAAGGTTTAATTGTGGGTTGATAACCAGCAAATTCACAAAATAAATCAATGATTTCACGAAAGGTAGTAAGTTTACCAAAACCAATGTTAATTGCAGAGCCATCATGAATATGATTGATAGCCAATAAAATACAATCAATACAATCATCAATATGGACAAAATCTCTACCTTGATAGCCAGAACCCCAAACTTCAAAAGGGTCTTCTTTTTTTGCGGCTCTAGCGGCAATTGCAGGAATAGGATAACTTAAATCTTGGTCTTCCCCATAACCCGAGAAAGGTCTTACACAAGCTACTTTTAAACGGTAATGTTTTGCAGCAATTTGTGCCAAATATTCACCCGTTAATTTAGACCAACCGTAGGTCATATCAGGTTGTCCTAATGCACCACCAAATTGGATGTCTGTTTCTTTTAATGCAATAGCGGTAGTATCGGTTTGTAATGAAATGGGGTAAGCCGCGCTTGAACTAGGATATAAAATTCTGTCAGGTTTATGTTGAACAGCCCAATAAAAAAGTTCTGCATCAATGGCTAAGTCTAAAGCAACAGCCATAGGATCTCCATCAATCTTAGAACGACCACCTACAATCGCTGCAAAATGATAAACATCATTAAACCTATCAATTCCAAAAGTTTTTTGTAACCATTGATTTTCATTTCTCATGTACCATAAAAAATTTTTAAAATCACCCTTCCAAAATAAAACTCTCTCTTCTTTATCTAAAATTTGGTAATTTTCATAATTTTTAAGAGATATATTGGGAAACCACGTTTCTGGGCTTGTTCCTGTAGATAAATCATCAACAATTAAAAGTTTATCTTGAGTAGTTTGGTATAACCTTTTTACTAAATTTCTACCTACAAAACCACAACCACCAGAAATTAAATGTATTTTTTGCATGAATTGAATCAATAATAAAATGCGAAATTAAAAAGAAAATTAAAATGTAATTTCGTATTATTGCATAATGAATAATTCTAAACCTCCCAAAACCTTAAAACAGGTAACTCCAGAACTTTTAGAAGAACTCCATAAAGGGTTAAAATCTACACGTAATTTAATAGAATGGCTTGCCATTGACCCCATTTTGTTTCTTAATTATCTTTTGGATTTTTCCAATAGAAAGTGTTATTCATTCAAAGAAATTCCCAAAAATTTAAAAAAAACTGCACTTCATCAATGGATTTCGCAAGAATTGTTTTATAAAATTCAAGGAAATAACGATTTAGAATTTCTAAATGATTTAAGTAACCATATTTCTGATGTTGCTAGAAGTTGGGGTGCTTTTATTGTGGGTTTTCAATATGAAAAAGATATTGATAAGTTATTAGAAAATCTAAAAAAATTTGCTGATGATGGGCATTTTGGAGTAAGAGAATCTGCTTGGATGGCTGCTCGTAAACCTTTATCGCAAAATTTGGAATATAGTATTCAGTTATTAAAAACTTGGGTTGTAGATGAAAAACCTAATATACGTAGATTTGCAGTAGAAGTTTTACGACCTCGTGGAGTATGGTGTTCTCATATCCCCAAACTGAAAGAAAATCCTCAAATGGCTTTACCTATTTTAGAACCTTTAAAAAATGAAAATCATCGTTATGTTCAAAATAGTGTCGCTAACTGGCTTAATGATGCTTCTAAATCTCAACCTGAGTTTGTCGTAGAATTATGTAAACAATGGAAAAAGGAAGAAAATCCATTTACCGACTATATCATCAAAAGAGCTTTAAGAACTCTACAAAAAAAAGTTTAGTATATTCGCAATTTTAATCTTTGTACTATGAAATTTTTAGAAAATGTAGTTAATGAAGTGATTAAAATACCAGATTTTTATAAAGATATTTTTCTATTTCCTAACAAACGTTCGGTTGTATTTTTTGAAAAATATTTAAAAAACCAAATTGAAAATCCTTTATTATTTCCATATACCAAAGATTTAAGAGAATTTGTTTTTGAAATCATTGAACTTAATAAATTGGATAATTTTAATTTGACTTTTGAGTTCTTTGAGGTTTATCAAAAAATATTTCATAATGAAAATTTTGAAAATTTTTTTATGTGGTCTCAAATTCTTTTAAAAGATTTTGAAGAAATTGATTTTTCTAATCGTTCCTCCAAAGAGATACTCAAAAATATATCAGAACTTCAAAAAATTGAGGGTTATGTAGAAAGTTTTGGGCTTGAAAATCCCACGGAATTTAGAAATAAGTTCTTTTATTTTTGGGATAAATTATGTGAATTATACCAAAATTTTGTAACTCATATAGTAAAAAATAAAAAATCCGCTTATTACGGTTATGCACTAAAATATTTGAATCAAAAATTAAAAACCCAAAATATTACAATTAAAGGAAGAAATATTTATTTTATTGGTTTTTCTGATTTTCAAAATTCTGAATTAGAATTGATTAGTCTGTTAAAGGATAGGGTAAAATTTTATTTTGATGTGGATGAATTTTTCTTTTATCAAGAAAATGAAAAAAGTGAAATTGCAAGATTATTTCTCAAAACCGAAAATAAACTTCAAATTACCATTGAAAAAGAATCGTTTATTAATAACCATTCGTTGAAAATTTATTTGGTTCCATGCAAAAATTCAGTTGAACAATTCAAATTTTGTCATTCCATTTTAAAGCATCAAATTAAAGTTTCTCAATCTATTGATTTAGAAGAATTTTCTATTATTTTAAATGATTCTTCGAATTTAGAAGTACTTTTAAATAGTTTTCCTGAAGAACTTAACTCCATTAACATAACTCTTGGTTTTCCATTAGAAAAAACGTATCTAACCAAAATTATTTTGGAACTCATGGAATTAAAAGTATTTCGTTATACTACCAAATTTCAAGAATTATTAGTAAAAATTATTCATTATCCTTATATACAACACTTTTTTGATGAGAATGAAAAACAAAAAATTAGTGAAATACCCTTCCATGAACCTTTGAGCTTTGAAAATATAAATTTTTTACAAGAAGTTAGTTTTATAAAAAAATGGTTAGAAATTCAATCATTTTCAGATATAGTTAATTTTTTGCAAAATTGGATTACTGAATTGAAAAATCAACAACCAATTTCTTTTAATGAAATTGAGAACCAAGAACTTTATTATAATTTTTTATTTCTGACTAAGTTAAAAAAACATTCATTGAAAATCAACCATCAAGAGATTTCTTGGAAAACTTTATTCATAATTTTTAAACAGTTAATTCAAACGGAATATATACCCTTTAATGGTGAGCCTTTAAAAGGTTTACAAGTAATGGAATTAACAGAAAGCCAATGTTTAGATTTTCGTAAGGTTTTTTTGATGAATGTTAACGAGGGAGTTTTGCCAAAATCCGCTGATTTTTCTTCATTTATTCCGATGGAAATTAAAAGGGCTTATGGATTAAGAACACCTGAAGATTTTGATGCTCGTTTTGCTTATCTTTTTTATAGGCTTTTTCACAGAGCAGAAGAAGTATATTTGTTTTATAATCAAAATGATGATGAAGAAGAAAGCAGGTTTATTAAACAAGTCGAAATACTTTTTAGTAAATTTAGTAATATTCAAATTGAAACTTTGCATTTTAGATTTCCCCCGAAAACAGAACGAAAAATTAATCCTATTTTCATTGAAAAAAATAACGAAATTATTTCAAAAACTTATAAAAAATTAACAGAAGGAATAGCTCCAACCGCTTTGATTACTTATTTATTGTGCCCGTTAAAGTTTTATTATACTTATATTGAAAAAATTAAACCAATTGATGAGTTTGAAGAAGATTTAATGGCTAATGAATTTGGAACTATCGCTCATGATTCATTGGAAGAAATTTATCAATCAATGAATACCAATAAACTTGTAAAAACTTTGTTTGAATTCAACTCGAATATTTTAAATAATTGGCTTGAAAAAAATCTCCAAAAAATTAGTCAAATTGTTAAAGAAAAGTTTGAAACTCATGTAAAACATAAATCGGAAGAAGGTAAAAATTATTTTCTATTAAAAGTAATTGAAACCATTATTCATAAAATTATCCAAAAGGATATTGAAAGGTTAGAAAATCAAAAAATGAAAATATATGGATTAGAAAAAGAAATCCATAAAGAGTTTAAAATAGATGGCAAGAAAGTTATTTTAAAAGGGTTTATTGATAGAATTGAATGGAATGGTGATTATTATCAAATTATTGATTACAAGTCAGGGAGAATTGGGAAAACACATTTTGTAAATTTAGATGCTTTTTCCGAGGAGCAAATATTAAAGCATAAAGAAGCATTTCAATTGATGTTTTATTCTATGTTATTATATCATGAACTTCCAGCCAAAGAAAAGTCTAAAAAGATTTATTCAGGAATTTACAGTTTTAGAAGTTTAGAAAAAGGGCTTTTAAATTTAGAAAATGAAGAAAAAACTTGGCTGGATTATCACAGCGTAAAAAATGATTTTGAAAATTTTATAGAATCAAAAATTAAGGATTTGTTAAATCCAACTCTTCCATTTATACAAACTTCTAATGAAAATAATTGTAAATATTGCCCATTTTTAAAGAATTGTGGCAAGTTTTATTTGCTAAACGGTTAAATGAACTAAAAATGCAATCATGTAGTAAGCTTTATGAGTGAGGGATGTGGGTTTACCATTGATTTCAACGAAATGCAGAAACGAAGTGCAACTCTTGTTAGCTAGACCCGAATGCGGATCAGGGGCATGCCCTAATCATTTTTAATATTACCTAATTTTCTTTTTCAAACTTTATGTATTTTTGCATGAATGAAATCCACTTTTTTTCAACGATTTTTGATGTTTTGCTCGGTAATTTTCTTGTTTTTATTTTTAGAAAGTTGCAAAAAAAACCAATATTTAAGAGGTTATTACTCATGGTCAGAATTTTCGGATTCTTGTCAATGGAAAGTAAAAGTGAATGAAAAATATAAACCGGATTCTACCTATTTGGATTCTTTAAAACGCTTAAATGTACCGATGGATTTAAAATTATTTTTAGGGACTTGGTGCTCGGATAGTAGAAAATGGGTTCCTAAATTTATGGCTATAAAATCTTATATGCCTATTCAAGATATGCAAATTATTTCTGTTGATACTAGCAAAAAAGATTCTTTAAAATGGTATCAAACTTATCAAGTGGATAGTATTCCAATGTTTATATTTTTTGAAGCTGGAACACAAAATGAAATTGGACGTTTAAAAGTAAAACCTTATAAACGTAAACTAGAAAAAACTTTGTATTTCAATCTCAAAGAAAAAGGGATAAAATAGCATCATGAAAAAACTTCATAAATTAGTTTTACTTTCTTTCTTACCCAATTTTACAGTTTCCTTTGCAGTCGCATTGTTTGTTTTGGTTTTACAATTTATAGCGAAATATCAAGATGATATATTTGGAAAAGGTTTTTCGTCTGTTTTAATTGCTAAACTTTTTGGATACGCTTCTTTTCAATTATCTGTGCTAGCTTTGCCTTTGGGCATTTTAGTAGGTTCTTTAATGACCATGGGAAGATTAGGAGAAAACTATGAATTATCAGCAATTAAAGCCAGTGGAATTAGTTTACAACGTGTAATTTATCCTATTTTTATTGTAACCTTAATTTTAACGGGTATTGCTTTTAGTTTTACTACCTATGTAATTCCATGGTCTAATTTAAAATTGTATAGTCTTTTGTATGATTTAAGTAATGCTAAACCTGAGTTTACTTTAAAACCCGGTAGTTATTATAAAGGTATAGATGGTTACGCCATAAGAATTTTAGAGAGAACCCCAGAAGGTACTTTAAAAGATGTACATATTTATGACCATTCTGCTAATCGTGGTAATTTGAATGTACTAATTGCAGACTCTGCTTATATGGAAGTCAATGAAGATTATATGTA